>CAIUDS010000474.1 GCA_903897985.1 uncultured delta proteobacterium | reverse complement strand
TTTCCCGGCTGAAACCGCCGAAAACTATCCAGAATAAAACGATGGCGATGGTCAGGTATTTGTAGCTGTAGTGACTGGCTTTATGATAGGCCTCGGGCGATTCCCCCAGGTAGCGGCTGAGCAGCGGAAAAACCGAGAGGTACCAGGTGGTCGGGATCATGATTAGATAATCGGTGAGATTGGAGCAGGACCCGTAAAGACCGAGCGGCCGGTTTCCCAGGACGGAATAGATCATGAGGTGATCAATCCGGCCGATGACCATGACAAAGACATTGATGATCAGGAGGATCCAACTGGCCCGGAAAATTTCCCTGACCTCGCCGAAGGAAAAACCCCAACTGGGCCGGTATTCTTTTTTCTCGAGGCCGAGCAGGAAAAAGAAGGTCAGTTGCAGGAGCCGGTATCCGAGGTAGAGGCAGAACAGGGGCAGGAGGCCCAGGCTGAGCAGGATGGCCAGCGCCCGTCCGATCTGATACAAAATGTTGGCGGCCCCGTCCGCCAGGCTGGGCCGAAGCAGTCTCAGGTCAATTTGGTGGGGCGCCTGGAGTACGAAGCTGGCATTGCCGATTAGCCCGAGCAGGACAATTGCCAGATAGAAAATAATCTTGCGGTCGTAACCGAGCAGGGAGGCCGCGACAATGCCGGTCGCCCATCCGATCAGCGCGAGCGCGATCTTGATGGCGAGGCCGGCGCCCAGATATTTCCGCATCTGCAGCGGAAACCGGACCGCTTCCCGGGCCACCACCTGCTCGATCATGCCGGGGGTGAACACATTCAGAAAGGTGAACCAGGCGAACACGATGCTATAGGTCCCGAATTTGTCCGGACCCAAGTACCGGATCAGCCAGATGGTGACGAGGAACCCGAGGAAAGCGGTGAACAGCCGCTCGAACAGGAGGTAGAAATTATTGACTGCGATCTTTCGAACCAGGCTCATGGCGTTTTTTCCCCGCTATATTTTTCCAGCAACCGCTTCGCGCCGAAGTCCTGATGTTTTTCCCAAAGCTCCCGCAAGAGCTTGAACATATCGTCCCTTTGGCCTTGCGCCAGTTTGATCTTGGCCATCTCCCAGAGCGCCAGCGAACGATTCCCCCGGACTCCAAGGGCCTGGCGCGCGTATTTTTCCGCCCCGGCCAGGTTGCCTTTCAAACGGTTGACGCGCGCCAGCCGGACCAGGAAATCGAGGCTGTTCGGATACAGCTGGAGCGCCCGCAAATATTCAGCTTCCGCCGCGTCAATCCGGCCGTGATGATAATAATAATCTCCCAGATCCTTGTGGCTGAAGGCAAAGCGGGGATTGAGCGCGATCGCCCTCCGGTAATAATCGGTCACCACCGATTCCTTCTCTCCCCTTTGCGCCGCGGCCGCGGCCAGGATCGAGTAGGCGCGGTCATCCGCGGGCATCAGCCGCAAGGCCCGCTCGGCGTAGGCGAAGGCGGTGGCCGGGTCTTTCTGAAAAAGATATTTATCGGCATTTTTTGCCAGCCGCTGCTCGGCAAAAATCCAGGCCGAGGCAAACC
>CAIUDS010000473.1 GCA_903897985.1 uncultured delta proteobacterium | reverse complement strand
GCGATGTTTTGATCTTCGACCTCGAATGGTATTTCGCCGGCGGCAAATCCAAGGACCTCAACATGGGCGAACTGGCCTGGAGCACCGCGCGGTTCAAGGACCCCATCGCCTTCCAAAAGGAAATGCAGGACCGCGGGTTCAAGACCGTGGTCATCATCCAGCCGTATTTCACCTCGACGAGCGGGAATTTCGAGGCGGCGAAGCCATTCGCCACGAAAAATCAGCAGGGCCAGCCGTATGTCTTTTACGGTCTCTGGGGCAACATTCCGGAAAGCGTCTTGATTGACTTCACCAGTCCCGAGGCGCAGAAGTGGTATGCGCAAAAGGTCTTTGACCTTCACGCCACCGGCGTGGACGGTTGGTGGACCGATCTGAACGAGCCGGAGACGGACCGGGAAGGGATGGTCTTTGCCGGGGGCAAAAACCGGAATGCCAGCCATAACCTGATGGCGCTGTCATCCCATAAAGCGATTTATGAAATGTACCGGGCGCAGATTCCGGATGAACGGGTGTTCATCATCAGCCGGTCCGGGTTTGTGGGCGATTGGCGATACGGCGCCGGGATCTGGTCGGGCGACATCACGGCCGCTTGGAACCATCTTACACGGAATGTGCAAATGGGCATCAGCTCCAGCCTGTCCGGATATACGCTCTGGGCGTCAGATGTGGGAGGATTCAAGGGAACGCCCTCGGCTGAGCTATACACCCGGTGGATGCAGTTCGGGGCCTTCTGCCCGGTCTTCCGCGCCCACGGGGCCCACAGCATCCGCGAGCCCTGGTCGTTCGGACCCGCGGTCGAAAAAGACATGCGCGAACTGCTCAACCTCCGCTACCGCCTCAGCCCATACCTCTACACCCTGTTCCGCGAAGCCCATGACACGGGCAAACCCATCATGCGCGCCATGTTCCTCGAATTCCCGGACGACGCGAAAACCTATGACCTCGGCAATCAATATATGTATGGACCCTCGATCCTGGTTGCGCCGGTGACCCTGCCCAGACAGCGGACCAAGTCCGTCTATCTGCCCGCGGGGCTGTGGACCGATTTTTGGACGGAGAAGGTCATCAAAGGTCCGACCCGAATCACCGTGTCCGCGCCGCTCTCCCAAATCCCGCTCTTTGTGCGCGAGGGCTCCATCATCCCCATGGGACCGGTCATGCAATATATTGGTGAGAAGCCGCAGGACCCGGTCACCCTGCACATCTATCCCGGCCGCGCCGCCTCGAGCTATCGG
The DNA here is from genome assembly GCA_903897985.1 of uncultured delta proteobacterium. Taxonomy (GTDB): domain Bacteria; phylum RBG-13-61-14; class RBG-13-61-14; order RBG-13-61-14; family DRUE01; genus CAIYYW01. The sequence continues at coordinate 4,735 of CAIUDS010000473.1, read as the reverse complement.
CTCTATGCCGACGACGGATCCTCCTACCGTTATGAAAAAGGCGAGTTCAGCTTTTGGCCGGTTGAATACCTTCCGGGCAAAAATTCCGCAATCAAGGCCGGTCCCCGCTCAGGCGCGTTTGCCAGAATGGCGGTTCCGTCATATATTATGGTCATTCACAACTCGGATCGACCCGCGGGCATCAAATTAAACGGACAGGCGCTCGAGGAACGCGCGCAACAAATGGAAAGCGCCGATGTCCAACACGCGGGCTGGGCCTATGACTCGGAAAAGAGGCTGCTGAAAATATCGGTTCCATCGGCGACGGAATTCGCCATCAAAATCGCGGGCTGACGAAAGGATGAAGGCATGAAAAGACAATGGCTGACAGGTTTGATGCTGGCCGGGCTTTTGGCCCTGGCCCTGGCTTCCGCGGATTCAGGCAATGCGGCCAAGAAGCAAAAGGAGATCAAGGCCAAATCCGAGTTCCTCATCGCCTATGACCTGGGCGATCCGGACGGCAACGGGTCCCTGCCCGAGGTCACGGCTTTCCGCATGACGGTCAAGGCTTATCCGGCGCCGGACAAAAAGCTGGAGGGCTTGCGCACCTTTGCCTTTGATTATTCCAGCACGGACAACCCGAACCTGGAAAAAGAATTGTTCAAGATGGTTAAGGACCTGCTGGTCCAAAAGGGGATGGAATACTCGGAGAATAATCCGGAAATCCTCATCACCATGAGCTTCTACAGCGGGCCCAAACAACAATACGCCCCTCCCAGCACCATCGTGGTCCAGCGCTTTTCGTCCGGCTGGAATTACGAGGCCATCAAGCCCGAACCCGCGCCCGCGGCTCCCGCCCCAACGGAAAAAGGCGCTTCCAACTGCGGCAAATTCTTCCGCAGCATCCGTTTGAACTTCCTCGACTTCGCCGCGCTCGCGGGCTCGGAAAAGCTGGACTTTCCGCCGGTGCTCTGGACCGGGGAGGTGGACGGCGAAGGCAGTTCCACCGATTTGCGCGTGCCGGCCCGAGCCATGCTGGGCGAACTGCTCGGCGAGTTTCCTCAGGCCACGGGCAAGCCCGGCGAGCGGAAGGTCTATCAGGTGATTTCCGGCGCGCTCGGCATCGGCGTGGACCAGGATGATTACCGGATCGTGCGCAAGGTCATCCCGGATTCGGTCGCGGACCTGGCCGGCATCCGGCCCGGAGACATCATTCTCTCCATCAACAAACAAAAACTGTCCAAAAATTATGCGGATGTTTACCAAGCTTATGGCGCCAACTATCAAGCGGAATACCGGGCGCATGACCCGTACTATAAATATATTTTATCCAATAACGGCGCCACGCCGGTGGAACTGAAGGTCAAATCCAAGCAGAACCGGGAATTGGACCAGCTTAGAATCACCCCGGAGCTCGAGACCAATTATTTTTATTGCGACGCCCAAAACATCTGCTCGCGGGTAAGCTGGCAATAGATTAGCGGATCGGCGGGCAACCCGGATTGCTTCGCTGTTCAAGGCAGTCATTCCCGGCTTGACCGGGAATCCAGGCCTGTCCCCGTGGAAACGTGGATCCAGCTTACTGTCCCCCGGCCTGGACCGGGGACCCAGAACAATAAATCCTGGGTTCCCGCTTTCGCGGGAACGACATCTTGCTTGGGTTCCCCGTCCCCGATCAGGTCGAGGACAAGCTTTCGCGGGAATGACCGTGGAACCTAAAGAGCGATTTCGCAAATGTTTTCTATCTTCCGCAGCACTTTTTATATTTCAAGCCGGAGCCGCACGGGCAGGGGTCATTGCGGGCCGGTTTCCGGGTCGAGGAAGATGCGGCTGCAAGATTGCGGGACGATTCCTGCTCCGCCTTCCATTTCCGGGCAAGCTCTTTCAGGTCCTTGTGCGCATGATCAAAGAAGGTTTTATAGGCCAGGCAGAGCCGATTATGCTTTTGGCTCATTCGCTCCTTGGGACAGCCGCCCGCGCAGAATTTCAGGTATTGACATCCTCTGCATTCTTCCGAAAGGTTTGCCTTCCTTTTTCCAAAAGCCCTTTGCGCCTCCGAATTTAAGAGCTTAACCAGTTGATCGGACTGAATGTTTCCCAGGTAACAATCCGGCTCCACGAAAAAATCGCACGAATAAACCCCGCCGTCATGTTCCACCACCACATAAGTTCCGCACTCTTTTTGCAGGGTGCACTCCGGCGGCTCCAGTCCCACATATCGGAAAAAAACCGAGTCGAAAAAGCGGATGGAAGTGGTCGGGACGCCGCTCTTGAAATCCGCGCGCCAGAGTTCAAAGACCTTGACCAGAAATTTTCCGAGCTGGTCCGCGGAAACCGAAAATTTCGCGGGCCGGTCCGGCCTTTGCGGGTCCGGCTCCAGGCAGGGGATGAATTGCATATAGTTGAGGCCCAGGCTTTTGTGGAAACGGTAAATCTCTTCCGGGAATTGCGCGGAAAAATCATTGACCACGCTCAGGGCATTGACCTCCACCCCCGAGTCCAGCATCAGCTTCGCGGCATCCCGGACTTTTGCCCAACTCCCCTGCCCTCCTCGCATCGCCCGGTAATGGTCGTGAATCCGCTCCGGGCCGTCAAGGGAAAGCCCGACCAGGAATTTGGATCGCTTGAGAAATTTCGCCCAGTCCGGGGCGATGAGAATGCCGTTGGTCTGAAGTCCGTTTCCAATTATCTGTCCTTGTTGATAGCGCGTTTGCAGCTCGATGGCCTTTTCAAAAAAGCCCAGCCCCATCAAAGTCGGTTCCCCGCCCTGCCATCCGAAGTTGACATAATCGCTCGTCTGCTCCATGGCCTGCTTGATCAGAATCTCCAGCAGCTCCTCGCTCATCCGGTGAACCTTGCTTGACGGGAACAGGCGCTGCCGGTCCAGATAAAAGCAATAGGCGCAATTCATGTTGCAGTCCGGTCCCGCGGGCTTGACCAGGATGGTGGTAATCGGTTTTTTCCGGCTCTGCGTCTGGGTATTCACTTGGGCTATTCGGGCTTGAGGGTCCCCTTGATCCAGGGCCAGTAGGAATTAAGCGGGTTCCAGGGCTCAACCCAGTGGCTCCCCGCCCAATCCCGATAAAGCTTTTCCAGCTCCCGCTTTTTCAGCGGATGCTTTTTCGCCAGGTCATTCATTTCCGACCGGTCCGCTTCCAGGTCGTAAAGCTCCCATCGGTCCGGATAGGCGGAAACCAGTTTCCAGTTCCCCTGGTGCACCGCCCGGTTGCCCTCGTGCTCCCAGGCCAGGAACTCGTGGCCTTTTCCCTCCCGGCCTTGCAAAACCGGCAGCAGACTGACGCCCGCGGCCGGCCAGATTTCATTGTCCTTAAATTCCTTCGGATAGCCGGCGCCGGCAGCGTCCAGGCAGGTGGGCAGGAGGTCTATTATATGCCCGAGCTCGCCCGTGATTTTACCCCGGTCCGAGATCTTCGCGGGCCAGTGCGCGATCATCGGCGTGGAAATCCCGCCCTCATGCACCCAATGCTTGTGCAGGCGGAACGGGGTGTTGCCCACATTGGACCAGCATCTGCCGTAGCTGACAAAAGATTTGCCCGTGCCGATTTCGCCGAGCTCCTTATATTTGCGGAGCGAATATTTTATGTTGGAGTCAAACCCGAACGGGCCGGTTTCCCAGCAGGCGCCGTTGTCGGACAGGAACAGGATCAGGGTGTTATCGGCGATGCCCAGACTCTCCAGCGAGCGGACCAGTTTCCCGATGTTCTGGTCCACGCAATCAATCATGGCGGCATAAACCGCCATCTTCAAGGCGGTTTTGGTTTTAAGCTCGTCGCCGATCTCGTCCCAGGCCGGCACTTTGGGATCGCGGTCCGAGAGCGGCCAAACGGGATTGATGATTCCCAGAGCCTTTTGCCGTTCATAACGTTCTTGCCGGAACGCGTCCCAGCCTTTCAGATATTTGCCCTGATACTTGGCAATGTCATCGGGCTTCGCGTGCAGGGGCCAGTGCGGGGCGTTGAAGGCGAGATAGAGGAAAAAGGGTTTGCCGTCGGCTTGATGGTTCTTGATGAATTCGAGCGCGGTGTCCGTGAACGCGTCCGTGGTATAATAATCCGCGGGCAAATCCTCGGGCGCGATCAATTGCTCATTGCGCATCAGGTTTGCGGGCCGGAAATAATTGCCGGCCCCGACCATCAATCCGTAATACTCCTCAAAACCGCGGTCACGGGGCAGGCAGTCCGGGTCCTGGCTCAGATGCCATTTGCCGGTCATAAAGGTGTGATAGCCGGCAGGGCGCAGGGCCTCGGCAATGGTCACGCATTGGCGGTTGAGCCGGCCCCGGTAGCCGGGCTTGCCGAAATCAAACCCGGGATTGACCATGTCCCCGATCCCGGTCTGGTGCGGATACAGCCCGGTCAAAATCGAAGCCCGGGTCGGACAGCAGCGCGCGCAGTTATAAAATTGGCTGAACCGGACCCCGTCGCCGGCCAGCCGGTTCAGGTTGGGCGTGTCAATCTCCGAGCCGTAGCAGCCGATGTCCGCGAAGCCCATGTCATCGGCCATGATCAGGACGATGTTGGGCCGGCCCTTCAGGTTGGCCGCCTTGCCGGTTCGGAATGGGGCTGGCAAAGCCAGCGAAGCCGCTCCCACCGTTTTGACAAATTTTCTCCGATCCATCACCGACTCCTTTGTTACAGCTTAACCCATTCCGTCCGGCTTTTCCAATCCTTTTTGCAGCCGGGAGGGGTCAGACCTTGAGTTTTGCATATTCGTTGTGAACCACCAAGACACGAAG
>CAIUDS010000472.1 GCA_903897985.1 uncultured delta proteobacterium | reverse complement strand
GCTCGCTTACAGTTACGGCTCGAGCGCCGTGGCCTCGAACTCGAAAGCCAAGATCGAAAAAGCCAACCTGGGTCAGGTGGAAATTGTGACCAAGTCCGATCCGGTCACCCTGCACCAACTCCGGGTCGGCCCCTACCCGAGTTCGGGCGAGGCCCGCTCGGTGATCAGCAAACTCGTCGCCAATGGCTTCAAGCCGGTCCTGGTTCAGGAGAAATAGTGGGCAAACTTGACCAGATGATGTTCGCGGTGCCGTCGGAGCTGCTCAAGTTCATCGGCCCGGAAGTGCCCCGCGACCTGCGCCTGAACGCGGCCCGCGGCGTCTTGCCGCTGGCGCCCAAGGACCAGGTTACTGCGGTCTATGCCTTGAGCCGCGAGCCGGACGACGAGCTCGTGAACCTGGCAAAAGCCGCCCTGGTCAATATGCCGGCCAGTCTGCTCGGGCCGGTGCTCGGCGACCAGTCCATGCATCCCCTGATCCTGGATTTCTTCGCCCGGAACCTGCCCCAGGAATCCGAGAACCAGGAAGTGATCGCGCTCAACAAGGCCACTGACGATGAGACCATCGCTTTCCAGGCCGCCCTCACCAATAAAAAAATAGTTGATGTCATCTCCAACAACCAGATCCGGATCCTGCGCTCCACCAAGATCGTGGACCGCCTGTCGGAGAATCCCCTGACCAGCGCCGCGGTGCTGGATCGGATCATCAAGTTTCTGGAACTGGAGACCAAGAGCTACAAGAAAGTTGAACCGAAACCCGGGGCCGGCCAGGGCATCGAGGTCGAGGTTGAGGAAGTCAGCGAGCAAGCGCAAGGGCCGGAGCCTGGGCCGGCGTCCGATGAAGAGGTGGGCCCGGTCACGATGGGGGGAGAAGTGGCGGAGAATGCCTGGGCCAGCCTGACTTATGCCCCGGACCTGCTCACCGAGAAAGAATACGAGAACAAAGAGGAAAAAGAAGCGGATGAGCAGAACATGTCCAAAAAGATCCAGGGCATGAGCATGTCCCAGAAGATCAAGCTGGCCCTGGTTGGAAACCTCTCCGCCCGCAGCATCCTGATCCGGGATTCCAATAAGCTGGTCTCGAGCGCGGTTATGAAAAGCCCGCGGCTCACCGACAGCGAAATTGAAATGATCAGCAAGTCCCGCTCGGTCTCCGACGATGTGATCCGGACCATTGCCGGGAGCAAGGAATGGACCAAGAATTATCAGATCAAGCTCAACCTGGTCGGCAATTCCAAAACCCCGGTCCACGAATCCATGCGCCTGTTGAATTTCCTGCGCGAAAAAGACCTCGGCAATGTCGCCCGCAGCAAGAATGTCCCGCAACCCATCTGTATCGCGGCCAAAAAACTGATCCAGGCCCGGGAAGACGCCGGCAAGAAAAAGAAAGAGAAAAAATGAAAAAAGGCGGAAAGTAAATGGCGGTTGTTGACCAGGAAAAAAAGGAAGTCAACGCGAAAATTGTTTTCTACGGCCCGGCCCTGTCCGGGAAAACCACCAATATCCATTTTATCTACTCCAAGCTCAAGCCCGAGCATCGCGGCGAATTGATGACCCTTTCCACCAAAACCCACCGCACCCTCTTCTTCGATTTCCTGCCCGTCGAGGTCGGCGAGGTCAAAGGCTACAATACCCGCTTTTTCCTCTATACCGTGCCCGGCCAGATCTTCTACAACCAGATCCGCAAGGAACTCCTGCATGATGTGGACGGGATCGTTTTTGTCGCGGACTCGCAGTTCAAGATGAAGGAAGAGAATATCCAGAGTTTCAAGAACCTCGAGGAAAACCTGGCCGAGGCCGGAAAGAGCCTCGCGGAAATCCCCCATGTCATCCAATACAACAAGCGCGACATGCCCGGGGTCCAAAACCTGGAAGACCTGCACCGCCAAGTCAATAAATACAATGCGCCGTTCTTTGAAGGGGTGGCCGTCCAGGGAACCAGCGTGCTCAATACCCTGACCACCATCTCCAAAATGGTTCTGAAAAAACTCCGGGAACAGCCCCAGCTCTCGCAAAAGGCCGAGGTCGGCCCCAAGGAAGCCTACGGCCTGAGCGATGAATTTGTGGTCATGAGCAAGGAAGAGGCCGAGCGAATCAAGGCCGGGACCGCCAAACCAACTCCCAAAGCGCCCCCCCCGCCGCCGGCCGGGGGGCAGGACATGCGTGTCCCACTCTTGGCTGCCAACAAACCTTTCATTCCACCAGTTCCTCCAGCGCCAGTTCCAGCCAGGCCCGCGCCGGCTCCGGCTCGACCCGCAGGGGGGCAGGACACGCGTGTCCCACTCCTGTCTGCCAACAAACCTTCCATTCCACCAGTTCCTCCAGCGCCTCCGACCAGGCCCGCGCCGGCTCCGGCTCGACCCGCATGGGGGCAGGACACGCGTGTCCCACTCTTGTCTGCCAACAATCCTGCTCCGGCCGAGCCTTCGGAACTGGTCTTGATCAAATGGGACCGGCCCCAGTTGGTGGGCAAAAACACCCTCCGCCTCCCGCTCCTGTTCGAAGACAAAAAGTCCGGCAAAACTTATGCCACGACCCTGACCATAGTCCTGGACAACCTCCTGCCCAAGGCTTGATCCGTTCCCGCGGCAGAACCTCCCGGCTGATCAATTCCCGGAGTTGACAAAACAGATTATTGCTTTAGTATAGAGCAGACTGAAATTCAGGGAGGACTAAATTGGCCCATATCAAGTCGGCGAAAAAGCGCATCCGCCAGACCAAAAAGCGGACCATCCGCAATAAAATCGTTCGGACTTCATTCCGCGAGCCGATCAAGGCCTTCCGGGACGCCTTGGCCGCGGGCAATCCGGAGCAGGCCCAGGCCGCTTTCAAGCTCGCCATAGGCAGGATCGCCTCCGCGGTAAGCAAGGGCGTGCTCCACAAAAACACGGCCAGCCGCTATGTTTCCCGTTTGAATCTGCAATTGAACAAGCTTAAGGCGGGCGCGGCTAAATCCGGCACAGTCTGAGGATCAGCCGTTCCAGCACCGCTTCCTCCTCGAGGGAGGACGACTTGATCTTGACTTCGGATCGGTAGAACTCCTCGAACACCTTCTTCAAATCCCGGTCCGAGAAGCGCTCGGCCTGGTTCAGGTATTGCTTTTGAAAACTCCAGGGAATGCGGAACCGGCCCATCACTTGTTTTTGCATTTGCTCGGAGCCGAGGCTGGCCGCGAGTTCAAGCAGGATGCGGTAATGACGCTTGATGATGGACAGGGCCATTTCGCGCGGCTGCTTTTGCTCGAGCATTTTGCGGAAGATGCCCAGGCTCGTCTCCAGGTCCTTTTTCCCCAGCGCCTCGGCCAACTCGAACAGGTTCTGGAGCCGGCTCCCGATCACCAGGTCGCTGACCAATTCGGGCGTGATCGTTTTGGCCTCGCCCAGGTAGAGCGCCATTTTTTCCAGTTCCATATAAATGCGTTCCGGCTCCGACCCAACGGCCTCGAGCAAAAGCGTCAAGGCCTCCGGCGCGATCCGCTTGTCCAGTTCCTTGCAAAGCTGTTTGACCAGCGCTTCCATTTCCTTGTCGCCCAGCCCCGAGACATCCACCACCTCGATCTTGGCCGCGGCTTTTTGGAACCAGTCCTTGAAGCGCTTTTCGTCGTGATATTCCGCGGGCGGGTCGCCGAACAGGATCAACTTGGAGGACGGGTTGGGATTGTCGAGATAAGCGAGGACTTCGGTGCGCTGGGCGGCTTTGAAATCCTGGAACTGGTAAACGAGCACGAGCTTGAGGGGCGTGAACATGGAATAGGTCTGGAGCGCGCTCAAGACCTGGTCCGGGCTAGATTCGTTCGCGTAAAGGATTTCCTGCTCAACCTTTTTCCCGCCCCCCTGCCGGGCCATTACCGCGGCCACCGCCTGCTTGCGCAAAAACCGGTCCGAGCCATAGACCGCGATAATGGGCGCGAGTTCGCCCAGCTTGATCTTGCTTAGAAAATCGCTGAATTTTTGCCAGGCCATGGTCAGAAACCGCTGGTCAGGAGTTCAACCGCCACCCGCGTCAGCCGGATGCTGATCTGGTTGAGCGCCTTATCCCGCAGCCGGTCGGTCGCGAGAAAATCATCCCCCACCGGGAATTCCTCGCGCTCCCGCAAAACCCCGGAGTCCCACAGTTTCTTGTTTTCCTTGCTCGCCACCAGGGTGACCCGCGCGGAGATCTCAACTTGCAGCAGCGTCCCCCGGCCGAATTTGTTGTAGGCCATCGGCTGGTCAACCGACTTGAGCAGTTCCGATTGCAAAACCGCGTCCGCCTCATCCTTGCCCACCAGCGTGATGCGGCCGTCGGCCCGGAGCCGCTCCAGCAGCCGCTGCGTAAAGATCTGCTCCAGCCCCGCCTCCATCGTGTCGTTCTTCGCGGTTTCCACATAAACCCGGCTCACCCCGCCGGGCAGATGCACTTCCTTGCCCAGCAGATGATACCCGCAGCCCAACATTCCCGCCAAAATCGCCGCCGCAACTATTTTTTGACTCAGCCTCATGCCTCCCTATTCTAGCAGACGGATCGGAACTGGCAAAAGGGTTTTGAACCTCAACGGATTCTGCTATAATTAGAAAAAATTTCAAGAAAGGAGACGGGCATGGGCAGGGGAGACAAACGGACCAAACGCGGCAAAATTTACGCCAAGTCCTACGGCAAGAGCCGGATGCGCAAATCCAAAAAAGCCAAGGCAACCAAAAAGAAGTAAGCTGAAATAATTCCCGAACCAAAGGGGTGCACATGGAGATTCTTAAGGAATCCGAGTGGGAAGGTCTTTTCTCGGAGGCCATTGCCGACCTCGCGGAACTGATCCGGTTCAAGACCGTGAACCCGCCCGGCAACGAAAAGCCCGCGGCGGAATGGCTGGCCGAAATCCTGCGCGAGAATGGACTCGAGCCCAGGCTGATCGAGGCCGCCCCGGGCCGCGCCAATGTCATCTGCCGGCTGAAGGGCACGGGCGAGAAACCGCCGATCCTGCTCGACGGCCACCTGGATGTGGTTTCCGCGGAGGACGAGAGCAAGTGGAAATATCCGCCCTTTTCCGGCCAGATCGCGGACGGCTATCTCTGGGGACGCGGCGCGCTGGACATGAAGCAGACCGTGATCGCGAACCTCATGGCCATGCTGGCCTTGAAGCGCGCGGGCGTGAAGCTGAAACGCGATTTGATTCTGGCCGCGGTTGCGGACGAGGAAGCCGGATGCAAATACGGCGCGGGTTTTTTGGTGGACAACCATCCGGATTTGATCCGCGCGGAATACGGCCTCGGCGAGATCGGCGGCTTCAGCATGGAGATGAGCGGGAAGCGCTTTTACCCGATCGAGGTTGCGGAAAAAGCGGTGTGCTGGTTCCGGATCAAGGCCCGGGGCGAGCCCGGACATGGCTCCATCCCCAGCCCGGAATCGTCCGTCATCAAGCTCGCCCAGGCCATCCGCAAATTGGGTGAGCATAAGCTGCCCTATCATCTGACGCCGCAGGTCAAGGAATTCGTCACCGGCCTCGCTGCCAACCTCGGCGGGTTCAAGGGCTTCATGCTCAAGCGCCTGCTCAACCCCCTGCTCGCCGACCTGATCATTGACAAGGTCCTGCCCGATAAAAAGCTCGCCCGCACCTTCTGGGCCGTCCTCCATAACACCGTCAATCCCACCGTGGTCCGCGCCGGCGAGAAAACCAATGTCATCCCGTCCGAGGCCATGGTCGAGGTTGACGGACGCCTCCTGCCCGGCCAGACCTCCGACGACCTGATGAACGAGGTCAAGGAAATCATCGGCGACGGATACGAACTGGAAACCATCAACATCAACCGCATCGGCGCCATGGCGCAGGACCCTCATGACCCGATCTTCAAAGTCTTCGAGCGCAGGCTCAAGGCCCGCGATCCCCAGGCCATCGTGATCCCCTGGCTGTTAGTCGGCTTCACTGACGGGTCCTATTACGCCCGCCTCGGGATCAAATACTTCGGCTTTTCCCCCCTCCGGCTCATCCCCGGAGATAATTTCCAGGACGGTTTCCACGGCTTCAACGAACGCATCCCCATCGAGGGCTACAAGTTCGGTCTCCGCGTCTTCCTCGAAACCGTCACCGAATTGGTCACCGAGTTTTGATTGCGGTATTAAAATGTGCGGGCGATCACGCCTCGGCGTGATCGCAATGGATGTGGTAGCGCCTTCAGGCGCGAAACTTTAAAATTCAATCGCTTGCACTTTTCTCGCTCAAGATACTCCTTCCCCGTAAAATCGCCTTTG
>CAIUDS010000471.1 GCA_903897985.1 uncultured delta proteobacterium | reverse complement strand
GTTCCTTGCAATGGTCCTCGCCGTCGGTCAGGAGCAGGATCACCTTGTATTTGCGCTCGTTGGCGTTGAAGTTTTCCAGGCCAGCATTGATCGCGTCGGCAAGGCAGGTGCCCGGCTCCGGGACGATGTCGGTGGAGATGCTTTCGAGGAAAAGCTGGGCCGCGGCATAATCAAGGGTGAGCGGGCAGAGGGTGAAGGCGGTCCCGGCAAAGGCCACGATCCCCAGCCGGTCGCCCTGAAGCAGGTCAATCAACTTGGCCAACTCATACTTGGCCTTTTCCAAGCGGCTGGGTTTGATGTCCTGGGCCAGCATGCTCGCGCTGGTGTCTATCGCGATCACGATGTCCAGGCCTTTTTGCTCGATCCGGGTTATTTGCGCGCCCCATTGCGGCCGGGCCAGGGCCAAAATCACCAGGGTCACCCCGAGCGAAACCGCTCCCCGCTTCAACATCCTTCTCCGGCCGCTCCAGGCTCGCCCGATTTTTTCCATCAACTCCGGGCTTCCAAACCGGGCAAGCGCGCGGCGCCGGCTCCGGTTGGTGACGATCCAGAACGCGATCAGCCCTGGGACCAGCAGGAGCAGATATAAATATTCCGGGCTCGCAAATCTCATTACGGGATCCTCCGGAAATAGGTGTCGGACAGGACCAGGCCAAGCAGGACCAGGACCAGGCCGGTTATGGCCCAGGGGAAGAAACGCTCGGAGTATCGGTAATAGCGCTTGACCTCGACCTTGCTCTTCTCGAGCTGGTCAATGTCGGTGAAAACTTTTTCCAGGGCCTGCGGGTCCACGGCGCGGAAATATTTTCCGCCGGTGGTCTCGGCGATCTGATTCATCAAGCTCTCGTCCACCTTGGGCATGGCCACCACATAGCGGGTGCCGAAGAGCAGGTCGTCCACCGGCTGGAGGAACCCCTTCGGGTTGTAAATGCCGATGGGATAGACCTTGACCTTGAAGGTCTTGGCCAGTTCCGCGGCCGAGAGCGGATCCATGCCCCGGTTATTCTCGCCGTCGGTTACCAAGATGACTACCTTGCTCTTGGCCTTCGAGTTTCGGATCCGGTCGGTGGCCACGGCAATGGCGTTTCCGATCGCGGTGCCATCGTGCTCCTTCCGGCAGAAGGTGACGCGGTCCACGAAATTCAAGAGGATCTGATGGTCGGTGGTGAGCGGGGCATGGGGGAAGGCGATGGCGCTGAACACCACCAGGCCGATCCGGTCGTAGGGCCTTTTCAGGATAAAGTCCTTGGTCACCTGCTTGGCCACCTCGAGCCGGTTCTTGGGCTCGAAGTCGCGGGCCTGCATGGAGGTTGAGGTATCCAGCGCGATCATGATGTCCACGCCCTCGCCCGAGGTTTCCTCGCGCTTCTCGCCGTATTGGGGCCGGGCCAGGCCGAGCGCGAAAATGGACAGCGCGAGCGCGAACAGCCAGACCGGCAGGTCCGCGAACCTTGACCGGGCGGTCTTGGGCAGGTCCGAAAGGGGGGAGAGATCGGAGAACTTGAGCTTGGCCTTGGCGGGCCGGTAGCGGTAATACAGGAACAGAAGCGCGGGTCCGATCAGGACCGCGAATAAAAACCAGGGATAGGCAAAGCGGAACATTATGCCGCTCCTGCGCTGGCGCTCGCGGTTTCAACCACCGGCGCCGGCCGGGTGATTTCCACAATCTCCCGGGCCTTGCCCATGATCTCAGTCCGCGGCCCGGCCTCGGGCACGAACCGGGCGAACTTGACCAGGTCGCACTGGTCCAGGAATTCGCGGGCCAGTTGATAGGCATGATGCTCCAAATATTTGTTCTTGAGCGAGTCCATGATTTCCGAAGTGGTGAACTCGAGCGCGTAAATCTGGAACCGCAAACCCAGATAGCGGCGGATGATCTCGCTCAATTTGGTGTAATACCGGTCGAGCTCGCCTTTTTCCAGAAGCCCCAGCGCGAGCAGCTCATTGAGTTCTTTGAGCGCGAGTTCTTCCGGCTCGGGCAGCGGCTCGGGCAGCGCGATCCTCGGCTCCTTGAGCCGGCGCCAGCCGTAAAGTCCCCCCAGCGCGAGCGCAATGATGCCGGCGATGATCGAGCCCATGATTACCAGCGACCGATAATCAAAGGCCGCGGCCAGGGGCGGCTTGATGTCCTTGATCTCCATATCTTCGGGACTGGTCACCGGCGCGACCACGATCTTGATCTCCTCGGTCAGGATCACCTTGACCAGTTGCTTGTCCTTCTGGATCAGCACCGGCACCGGCGGGATGGAAAGCTCGCCGGTGGTGTAAGCGGTGATCGAGAAATTGAATTTCTGGATCATGTGGTCGCCCATTTTTTCCGGCTCCGGGAAATCATATTTGCGGATCAGGAATTCGCCGAGTTGGGCGCCGGGAGGCGGGATCGCTGCTGCGTAGCCCGCGGGAATCTCGACTTCCATCCGGTAATTTATGATCTCGCCCACGGTGATTATCAGCTTGTCCACCTTGGAGGTCGCCCGGGCCGAGCCGGTGAAAAACACTGGGGGTTGGGCCAGGACCTGCATGACGGTTGACCCGGGCTGAGGCGCGGGCGCGAGCGAAGCGGTGGTTCCGGCCAGGGGCGCAGCACTCGGACCCGGGCTTTGGGCGAGGGCCGTCAAAGCCAGGAACAGCAACGAACCTATGCTACTCTTGTGAACCAAACGCCTGTGCATTGACAAACAGCCCTCTCTTTTGCGCCTGTTCCTTGAACCATTCGTCCCGTGCTTGAGCCAGTTTCTTCTCCTTGAATTTCTCATCGGCTTCCGCCCGGGCCGAGTCAAAGCTTTTCACCTTGCCGGAGGAATCCTTGAACTCGCTCGAGTTCTGATCGTAATAATCCCGAATCTCCTTATCGGTCGCTTTAAGCGGGTCCAGGATCTTCTTCTGGAAGTAAAGCTCGGCCAGGTATCGTTCCTTCATCCGCTCGTAGCCCGCGGCCGACGAGTCGTCCAGCAAATTCTCCTCCAGCGCGGCCTGATAAAGAAAATTGGTGTAAATATATTGTTCAAGATATTTCCGCAGACCTTCTTTCCCGGCAAAATTCTTTTGCACCACCTCGGGCTCGGCCGCGAGCGCCTTGCGCAAATCCTCGAGCGTGATCGTTCGCTCTCCGATCCTCGCGGCCACGGTCCCGCCCGCGGCGGTTTCCGGCACCAGCGCGGTCAATTCATTGAGCAAGGCATTGGCGGACTCGGTCTTGCCCAGGCACCTGAGCGAATCCACCAGGCGGGTTGCCAGGTCGGAATCCTTGCCGAATTCCTTGCCCAGGATTTTGGCGTTGAGATAACTCTCCGCGGCGCAACTGTAATCGTCGAGCTTCTCGTAGCAGATGTCCCCGGCCTGGAGCCACAGGTTGGCCGCCTTGGCTCCGGTCTCGAAATCAGCGGCCTTTTGGTATTCTTCCGCAGCCGATTTCCAAAGCCCATTCGCGGAATACAGACCTGCCCGGCTTAAATGGACCTGGGCGGGATGGTTTTGCTTTTGCGGGCCGAACCGTTCCCAGGAAAAAAAACCGATCATTGCCAGGTTGAGCGCCAGCCCGGCAACGACCAGCGCGATCAAGGCTTTCATCCCCTGGTTCATCTTGCGACCCGCCTTTCCCGCCGTTTGAAAAATTTGATCAAAGCGGATTCGTATTCCTCGCCGGTGTAAATCGAGATGGCGTCCACCTCGGCCTTGCGGAAGGTTTCCGACTGTCCCTTGCGCTTGTCCGCGAACGACCCGGAGAAATATTCGCGCACCGCGGGGTCGGCGCTGTCAAGGAGCAGGGTCTTGCCGGTCTCGATATCCTCAAGCTCGACCAGGCCCAGCGAAGGCATTTCCTTCTCGCGCTGGTCATTGAGACTGAGCGCGATCAGGTCGTAGCGCTTGCGGGCGACCTTCAGTTTTTCCTCGTAGCCCTTGGTCAGGAAGTCGGAGATCAGGACCACCACGGCCTTGCGGCGCTGGACGCGGAAGAGGAAATCGAGAGCAAGGGCGAGGTCGGTGGCCTTGCGCTCGGGCTTGAAGGAGAGGATTTCCCGGATCAGACGCAGGCCGCTCTGGGAGCCTTTGCGGGGCGGGAGATAGCGCTCGATCCGGTCGGTGAAGATGATCAGGCCCACGCGGTCGTTGTTCTTGATCGCGGAGAAAGCGAACAGGGCGCTAAGCTCCGCGGCCAGCTCGGACTTGATCTTGCTCACGGTCCCGAACCGGAGCGAACTCGAGGCGTCCACCATGATGATCACGGTCAACTCGCGTTCCTCCGCGAACACCTTGACAAAGGGCGCGCCCATCCGGGCCGTCACATTCCAGTCAATGGTCCGGACCTCGTCGCCCGGGTAATATTCGCGGACTTCGAGGAACTCGATGCCGCGTCCCTTGAACACGCTGTGGTATTCGCCGGCAAAGACCTCGTTCACCGCCTTGCGGGTGGTGAGCTCGATCTTGCGCACGCGGCGAAGCAACTCGCGCAGCGATTCCGAGTCGGCTTCCGGCTTTACCGGGGCGGGCTCAGGGGACTTCGACCTTGTCAAATATTCTCTTAACGACTTCATCACTCGTTATCTCTTCGGCCTCCGCTTCATAACTCAGCAAAATCCGGTGCCTCAGCACATCCGGCCCGATGGATTTGACATCCTCCGGCGTGACATAGCCGCGGTGGCGGAGGAAAGCATGGGCGCGGCTGGCCAGGTTAAGATAAATGCTTGCGCGCGGCGATGCGCCCCAGGAGATCAATCCTTCCAGGTCCTTGAGTCCGACTTCCGCGGGGTTTCTGCTCGCAAACACGACGCTGACGATATAGTCCTTGATCTTGGGGTCTATATAGATTTGGTTGATCACCTGCCGGGTCTTCAAGAGCTCCTCCGCGCTGATCACCGGGTTGGCCTTGGGCAGTTCCACCGCGGTCATCCGGTCCATGATTTCCTTTTCCTCGTCCCGCTTCGGGTAGGTGATCACCACCTTGAGCATGAACCGGTCAACCTGCGCCTCGGGCAGCGGATAGGTCCCCTCATGCTCGATCGGGTTCTGGGTGGCCAGCACCAAAAACGGCTCCTCCAGCGGATAGGTTTTTTCGCCGATGGTAACCTGGCGTTCCTGCATGGCCTCGAGCAGCGCGCTCTGGACCTTGGCCGGCGCCCGGTTGATTTCATCGGCCAGGATCAGGTTATTGAAGATGGGCCCTTTCTTGGGGGTGAAGTTCCCGCTTTTCTGGTCGTAGATCAGGGTGCCGATGATGTCCGCGGGGAGCAGGTCGGGCGTGAACTGGATGCGCTGGAATTTGACCTTGATGCAGTCGCAAAAGGTCTTGATGCTCAAGGTCTTGGCCAGTCCGGGAACGCCTTCCAATAAGATATGCCCCTTGCACAAAAGCCCGATCAAAATCCGCTCCTGCATCCGACGCTGGCCGACGATCACTTTGCCCACCTCGTTCAGCAGCTTGTCCACAAACTGGCTCTCCTGCTCCACAATCGCCTGAATCCGTTCCATCTCGCTCATGGCTTACCTCCGCTTATCTCAATCTTTTTGTATTCAATCACCCGGCGCACTGCCTGGTAAGAACGGTCCAGGTCAGGGGTCAAGGGCTCGTGCCCGGCGAATTTCACGCGGTCTGAGAATTTAAGAAATTGATCCAACTCCGAGGCCAGGTCCGGCGCCGTGGCTTTGGAAACCTCTTCCACCAGTCTCTCCCGGCCCGACCACCGGATCGAATATTTTTCCTCCAGATAGCACCGCAGCGCCTGTTCCATGCCCAGGAAATAATCCGGGTACCTTCCCGCGATCCGGTATTGGTCCGCGTTTTTCAAAAGCTCGAGCGACTTTTCCTCCGCGGTCTTCTCAACCGGCACGGCCGCGGCCGCGACTTGTTTCTTCCGCCGGGAGCGGACCGCGACGATCAGCACAAAAGCAATCCCCGCGACCAGGACCGCCAACAGAGTAACCCGGAAATAAATGGTCCGGGCAAGGTCGCGCAGATGAATCCTCTTCTTGAGCACTTCCACCGGAAAGGCCGGGGCGCTGATCTTGAAGTATGGCTCAGTCCCGCGGCAACGATATTCGAAGTCGGCCTGGGCAATGCTTTGTTTGCCCTGTTCCATCGGGAAATATTTGAACCGGTAAATCCGTTTGACTTCCTCGGTCTGGGCCTGGACGGAATTAGCGGACTCGAACTCGGACCCGACCGCCTTGATGGTCTTTCCGGTCGGGATCAGGGGCGGCTTGAACTCGAGTTCGCAGCTTTCCTTGCTCTTGGGCCAACTCAACTCGATCAGATAGTCGAAAATTTCACCCTGGTGGACCTCCAAAGGTTCGAGCCGGGCGGCAAGCTTGAGCGAGGGCATGTTGGCCGGAGGGGCTGCCGGGGCTGCTGGCGCGGCCGAGACGGTTTGGCCGGTTTGGACGGTATTACCCGGCTGGGGCAGGTGAAGGTTGGGCACCGGGAGTTGTTGGGCGAATCCGGAACCGGCCATCAACATCATGGCCAGAACTAACCCTCGCTTTTTCAACTATTTCTACCTCCAACCCCCCAAAATTACCACCAGATTATAAGCGCCAAACCGGCTTAAAGCAAACATATGGCATTAACGATATTTGACCATAAAAATCGGGGCAGGTTCCGAAAAATTTAAGGCCGCGGTTTTCTAATCCGCGTTGGACAAATCCTGCAAATACCTGAGCAAAATCTCCTGGTTGGCCTGGAAGGCCTTGAGGTAAATCCTGCCGGGGCGTTTCTCGCTATCCAGCCGGAGCCGGAAACCGACCAGACGCAGATGCCGCAACTGCTCCTTGCCCTCGTCATCCAACAGGTCCAGCCGAAGACAGTCTTCCTCCGGCAAAACCAGCTTGGCCTCGCAACCGCACCTGAAAGTCCCAAAGGCCCGGCAACTTTCCGGGTCAAACTTCAAGGTCTCAAACAGGTATTCCTCTTCGCATTCCTGGCAGATCATTTCCCCCTCCGAATGGTGATTTCCAAGAATTTGACACAATATATGGATGCTGTCAAGTCTTAATTTGGGGCCGGCATGATTTTAGCTTTTATCAGTTTTGGGAAGGATAAAAAGAAAAATTGATTTCAGATGTCGCAGATAGGATAGCGCATCACCCGGAAAAGGGAGGGGAGGTCCGGCTGACCGTCTAACACTTTTTTTTCCCCTTATCTGCGCGGGCAATCCAAGCAAAATTTCTCAGTTCCGGCTCCGGAAGATGAGCGCGCACCCATGCCAAATCAATCATAACTTCCTTGAGCGCTTCCTCCAGATACCGACG
>CAIUDS010000470.1 GCA_903897985.1 uncultured delta proteobacterium | reverse complement strand
CCGGCCCCGTAAGACGCTGGTTTTTGCCGTATCGGAAATCCAAGCTGGAATTTTAGAACAACTGTTTAACCGGCTTTTGCCGGACGATGTTTGCTTGCGGATCGCGCGGCAATTGAACCTAAACCCCGGCCAGGTCCGGGACCGTTACTCGAAAAAGATCACCTGCTATTCCAATGAAGGCAACCCCAGGCCGTTTATCAAAGCTTTCAAGTATGACCCCTTGCCGATTGTGGGCATATCGGTTGACATGCTGGACACGGGTTACGATCATAAGGAACTGGAAAACCTGGTTATGCTTCGGCCTACGAAGTCCGCGATTAAGTATGCCCAAATGCGGGGCCGCGGAAGCCGCCTTTGCCCTCGGATCGGCAAGACAGAATTTCTAATCTATGACTATGTTGGGAATACCGAAAAATTTAATGACCAAGGCGCTGAATATCATCGGCCTAAAGTGGTAGGGCCCCGGCCTGGACCCTTAGAGCCCGGCGAAGATCAAGGCCCCGAACCTACAGAACCGCGCCCGCCCGAACCCAAGCCGCCGCGTGAATTCAATCGCATTCCCGAAGGCTCGCTTGAGGACGAGTTCCGCAAACGCGAACTTTTAATTGTTGGTCCGGAAGGGTTGGCGATTGACCGCAAGCAA
Source organism: uncultured delta proteobacterium (assembly GCA_903897985.1). GTDB lineage: Bacteria > RBG-13-61-14 > RBG-13-61-14 > RBG-13-61-14 > DRUE01 > CAIYYW01. The sequence continues at coordinate 1,250 of CAIUDS010000470.1, read as the reverse complement.
TACCAGGACAAATGGATTGAAAAAGTCATTGAGCTTCGAAAGACCGACCCCACCGTTCAGAAAATTCTTGCCGGGCAAGAATTGACCGAAAATGAATGGGAGGACCTTGCCCGAAAGCTCAATTCCCCGGAATTCTATTTCAATGAAAATACACTTCGCAAAGCCTTTGAGCAACCCACCGGCTCTCTTTCCGATTTCATCAGGGCCGCACTCGGCAAGTTCAAGTTCCCCACCCTAGAAGAGCGGATTGAACGGGCATTTAACACCTGGGTCGCCGAACACTCCCGCGATATTGACCATGAACACGCCCAAATGTTGCGCCTGCTCAAGGAACGGGTTCTGCTGGGCGAAAAGATAGAGATGAAAATGTTCAGCCAGCCGCCCTTTTCGCTCTGGGGCGGACGCGCCCGCATGGAAAAGATATTCGGCAAGGACAAACTTGCGGAGATGGTTGAAGAGTTGAATAATTTAATCGCCGCCTGAAAGGAAGCCCATGGATTCGGGTGAAATTCAACGAACCCTGAAACAGCTTTGCAAAGTGATGTGGGAGGCCAATGTGACCAACCCCATCATTTATGTAACCCAGATTTCGTATTTACTGTTTCTCAAGATGCTTGAGGAAATGGACACCGAGCAAAAAGAGGCCGGGAACGGCAACCATAAATGCCTCTTTGGAAAGTTCAAGACCAGCGGCGGGGAAATTGACTTTGAGCCGTTGCGCTGGAGCCGCCTAACTTCAAACCCTGACAATGAGCAAATGCTGAGGACTCTTCGAGATACGCTCCCCAAGCTGGCTCAACATCCTCGCCTTTCCCAAGCCGCCAAAGCGGTGTTTCAAAACGCCGGCGTAGTCATCCCCGACGGCGCAACTTTGCGCCGCGCCGTGGACTTGATCTCATCCATTAACTTCATGGAAGTAGATGCGGATGTCAAAGGCGATCTGTTTGAGATTCTGGCGAGCGACCTGGGTAGTCAAAAAAAAGCCGCTCAATTTCGCACTCCCCGGCACCTGATCCGGGTCATCACTGAGATGGTGGACCCCAGGATCGGCGAGACAGTGTGCGATCCAGCTTGCGGAACCGGCGGTTTTCTAATCGCGGCCTATGAGCATATTTTGCTCGCCAACTCAAGCCCGAAGCTGGTGAAAGAGGTCATGAGTCCCTACGGCCCACCCATGCGCCGGGGCATCGGCGATAAACTTAAAAAACAGCAATTTTCCTTCTTGCAAAAGGACACCCTCCACGGCTTTG
>CAIUDS010000469.1 GCA_903897985.1 uncultured delta proteobacterium | reverse complement strand
GTTCCCCTGGTTCTGGCTCGATGCCATGGGCAAGCCCACCTCCACGACTTACGAGGTGCTCAAGCGCTGGCTCGGGCCGGACGCCTACGAGGCCCCGCCGGACCAGCTGCTTAAATACCAGGCCTGGCTCACCCGCGAGCTAATCGAGGTTTACCGCCGGCTCGACCTCGACGCCATCCAGCCCTTTGTCTATCTCAGCCACAACCCCGGCACCACCGGCAATTATTTCCTCGGTCCCATTGACCAACTCCTCCCCAAGCCCGTGCTCCCGGAGTTGAAGGAAGCCTTTCAGCCCCAGGCGGTCAGCCTGGAACTCTTTGACCGGCATTTCTTCAAAGGCGAAACCCGCCGGCTCGCGGTTTATGTTTTCAATGATGACCCGGACCATGGACTGGCCGGAACCGTTGCCGCGCGGATCCAAAGTGATTATAGCGACACCCCATCCTGGCAGGAGCGGGTCGAAATCAAGCTCGCCCCGGCCGAGCATAAGATCATCGAGTTCAACTATCGCTTCCCGGTCGAGATCGGCTCGTATCAAGCCCAGGCCGTGCTCGCGGACGCCAAGGGCAAAGAACTTTATACCAGTTCGAAACCCGCGAAAATATACGAAACTCCCGAACTCCCGGAGGATTTGAAGGACCCAAAAATCTGTGCGCTCGACCCGCTCGGCGAGGCGAGCGAGTTTCTCGAGCAAAAGCAGGCGCACCTGCTCAAGCTCGATTTTAAAGCTGGCATCCCGGCCGACTGCAAGGTGGTCCTGGTGGCGCCGGGCGCGGTCGCCGACAAGAACTACAAATTCTTCCGGCCCCGGCTCGGACTCTTCCTGCTTAAAGGTCACGGCGCGGTGGTGCTCGAGCCCGAGTTCATGGCCAACAGCGAAAAATATGTGCAGCTCATCAAGGCCGGCCCGGGCGCGCCCCTGCTCTATGCCAATCCCTCGCTCTTCATCGGCGAAGACATCCCCGGCAAGGACTCCGTGGTCTGGCCGACCCCAAAGAGTGAAGACAGCTCGATCTTCAGCGGCATCAGTGAAGAGGACCTCTATTTCTTCAACGGCGGCATTGGCGAGGAAATGGTTTCCGAGTTGGTGGCCTATCCGATCACTCCCGCGCAGGTCCTGGCCAAAAGCGGGATCTGGCTGATGAAGCCGGTCATCCTCGAATACAAGGTGGGCAAGGGAAAGCTGCTCGTCTCGCGCGTCCAGGTCCACGGCCGGCTCATGGGCGAACCCCAAACCGACTTCTGGTCCCGCCGCCCCGATCCCGTTGCCCAAAGATTTTTTCTCAACCTCCTCGCCGCCGCCCAATAATTGGGGTCAGGTCTATAGTTTAAAGTTAACGCTTGACAAGGCGTGAAAATCTGTTAGGCTTCGCGTATGGCAAGACCCTGGCGGATTCAATATCCGGGCGCGATCTATCATGTCATCGCGCGCGGAAACAACCAGCAGAATATTTTCATTACCGACGCGGATCAAAAGGATTTTCTCAAACTGATCGAGCGCGGCGTCAAGCGGTTCCATCTCAAGATTTTTGCCTTCTGTCTGATGGACAACCATTACCACCTTTTCGTGCAGACGCCGGAAGCCAATCTGTCCGCGGCGATGCACTGGCTCAACGCCACTTACACCATCCGCTTCCATCGCCGGCACAAACATTCGGGGCATTTATTGCAGGGCCGGTTTAAGTCGGTCCTGGTCACCAGCGATGAGCATTGGCGCCGCCTGAGTTTCTACATCCACCTGAACCCGTTGCGCGGGGGCATCACGGCAAGCCCCGAGGAGTATGAGTGGTCCAGTCTCCGGGACTACCTGGCCGCAAAGCCGAGATTCTCCTGGCTTTGCCGGGAGGAAGTCCTCGCCCAATACCGAGGCAGCCGCCTTTCGCGGCGGCGGCGCTACCGCGAGGACTGCCTGGGAGTGGGTTCGGAAAGCCCGGACTTTTGGGAAATGTTTCGTGATTCGGTGGTGATCGGCTCGAAAGAGGTCCTGGCTCTTTTGGTGGAAAAATACCTGCCCTTGGGCGATCCGCGCTATGTCAGCGATTATACGCGCCTAAAAAGATCGGAAATAGATGTCGAGAGGGAACTGGCCCGGGTGGCCAAAATTTTCCGAGTGAATGCCGAAGATTTGAAGACGAAAAAAAGAAACTTCCCGGCCCGGTCTGCGGCATACTATCACCTGGTTGAGATATGCGGAATCAGCCAGGCCCGCGTAGCCCAGGCCATGGGCGTGAGTCCTATGGCGGTTTCCTTCGGGATTAAACACCTCCGGAACCTGATCTCCAGCGATTCGGTACTGGCAAGAAAGATAAAGAAGTTAACTTTAAACTATAGACCTGACCCCAAGTTCAGGTGATTGCCAGGGCGAGGGCATGGTCGCAGGGCTTTTGCTCGGGCAGGGTAACCATGAGACCGCCGCCGGATTGAGTCCACTTCAGTTCGGACGCGCTGCCCAGGAGTTTGACCGAGGAAATTTTTCCGATCAGCCCGGAGTCCGAGCCGAGCGATTTGATGTTTACTTTGCCGTCCTTTGGCCAGCCCATCACCAGCGCGTAAAGAATGTCCCCTTTTTTCGTGAACCGGATGTCCTTTTCCGTGAGCTGCTTCTCCGTGAGTTCGCCCGCGCCATATTTGGTATTGCGTTCGTGCCTGGTCGGACCCTCGCCGAACACCTTCCACGGCCGCGTCCCGTAGATTGCTTCGCCGTTCACTTCGAGCCACTTGCCGATCTCGAGCAGAATGTTTTGCGCTTCTTCCGGGACGGTCCCGTCCGATCGCGGGCCGATATTGAGCAGGAGCACGCCGTTCTTGCTTACGGTGTCCACCAGGGTCCGGATCAATCGGCCGGGGTCTTTGAATTTATCGCCCTGGATGTATCCCCACGAGATATATGAGACCGAGGTGTCGGTCTGCCAGACCAGGGGCCGGATCTCGCCGAGGCCCGAGCGTTCGAGGTCGAGCACCGCGGCGCCATCCGGGAACGCCTTGTTCTTGTAGTTCAGGACCACTTCCTTGCCCCACTGCTTGGCGCGGTTGTAATAAAAGGCCGCGAATTTTTTGCGAAAGGGCTCGAACGCGGGCTGCTCGATCCACCAGTCGAACCAGAACACCTGCGGCTGGTAAAGGTCCACCAACTCCGCGCAACGCGCCAGCCAGTCGTCAAGGTATTCCTTGCTCAGCGGCGCCTGCTCGGGCATGGCCGGGCCGTAAAAAGACGAGAGCGCCGGGTCATTCACATCCGAGTTGAAGTTCCGGCCGCCGTTCAGGAACCACCAGTGCTCGGCGCGATGCGATGACAGTCCGAAGGTCATGCCGTTTTTACGCACGGCCTCGGACAACTCGCGGATGAGGTCGCGCTTCGGTCCCATTTGCGCCGCGGACCACTTCGAGAACCCGCAGTCATACATGGCGAACCCGTCATGATGCTCGGCCACCGGCGCCACATAGCGCGCGCCCGCGCTCTTGAACAGTTTCGCCCATGAGTCCGCGTCGAATTTCTCGGCCTTGAATTGCGGGATGAAATCCTTGTATCCGAACTTGCTTTGCGGGCCATATTTGAAAAGGTGATGCCAGAAGCAGGGATTGCTCCGGAGATACATCATGCGCGGATACCATTCGCTCATGAACGCGGGCACGGAATAGACCCCCCAATGGATAAAAATCCCGAATTTGGCGTCCTCATACCAGGCCGGCGTCCGATACGCCGCAAGCGATTCCCACGAATCCGAGAACGGGCCGTCTTTGACGGCTTGGTCAATATGGGCCAGGTATGGTTGCAACTCCCGCCGTCCCGGACCCGAGCCCGGCCATTTCATCTCGACGGCCGGTTTGTCCGCCTTTACCTTTTGCGCCATGGCCACTGCCGACCCGATCCCCGCGCTGACCGTCTAACACTTTTTTTTCCCCTTATCTGCGCGGGCAATCCAAGCAAAATTTCTCAGTTCCGGCTCCGGAAGATGAGCGCGCACCCATGCCAAATCAATCATAACTTCCTTGAGCGCTTCCTCCAGATACCGACG
>CAIUDS010000468.1 GCA_903897985.1 uncultured delta proteobacterium | reverse complement strand
CGTCGGTATCTGGAGGAAGCGCTCAAGGAAGTTATGATTGATTTGGCATGGGTGCGCGCTCATCTTCCGGAGCCGGAACTGAGAAATTTTGCTTGGATTGCCCGCGCAGATAAGGGGAAAAAAAAGTGTTAGACGGTCAGGTTTGGACGGGGTTGCCGCGGTTGCTATAATGCGCAAGAGGAAAGAATCATGACGCCGTTGGGAAAGAGGTTTTTGTTTTTGGCGGCGGCTTTGGCGCTGGCCGGGAGCGGAGGCCGGTCCCGGGCGGCGGCGCAGGGCAAATTGTGGCCGGCGCCGGAAGCGGCCTGGAGCCGTCCGCTCGGGTCCTATCCCCGGGGCGCGAGCGGGACCGTGGTCCCGATGGAGGCGTTGACGCTCCCGCAGACCCGGACCAAGCGCGGCATCCCGGTGGGCGGCATCGGCACGGGAACCTTCATGTTCAACCTGGCCGGGAGTTTCGGTTCGTGGGAATTCGACATCGGCGGGGACAACTCGTATCTGTCGCGCTGGGGCTCGGAGTTGAACAGCGGTCACGAGGAACGGTTTTTGTCGCAGGCCGCGTTTCATGTTTATGAAAAGACCGCCTCGGGCGCGGTGGTGAAAACGCTGGCGAGCGAGGATGTGCTTTCGGGCTGGCCGCGGCTGGAAAAGGGACAGGGAACTTATTATGCGCTTTTTCCCAAGGCCTGGTTTTTTTACGAGGGATTTCCCGCGCCGGTGGCGCTGAAGCAATTCTCGCCGTTCGTGGCGCGCGACGAGCGTTTGTCATCCTTGCCGGTGGGGCTGTTCCAGTTTGCCGCGAGCAACCCCACGGACCGGCCGGTTGAATTTGCGGTGATGTTCACCTTCCCGAACGCGATCTACCGGAGACCCACGGTGAGCTATGCCTATCCGCGGAAAGGCTTGCGGAGCCTGAAGGAACGGTCGGGGGATGTGCTGGGGGTTCGGCTCCAGGCCGAGCATCCGGACAATGTAGCCGAGACCCAGCGCACCGAGTGGGTGATCGCGGTCCAAGAGGAGCCCGGCGCGGTGGTTTCTTATAGCGAGGATTGGGCCGGGGACAAGAGCGGCGCGGACATCTTGAAAGACTTTGCGGACGACGGCATCCTTTCCAACCGGCCGCTCGATCCCCGCGGCCGGGGCCTGGCCGGGGCCGTGGCTGGCAAGTTCACGCTCGAGCCGGGCGAGCGCAAGGTGGTCCGGTTTGCGCTGGCCTGGGATTTTCCGGTGGCGCAGTTCAAGAATCCGAAGGAAGGGACCATTTGGGAGAAACGATACAAGGAATGGTATCCGGGCGATTTCCGGGGTTTTGATATTGCGCGGGACGCTTTGCGGGGCGCGGACGAATGGGAAGCGGCGGTGGACGGCTGGTGGAAACTGGTTGCGGAGGAAAGTGCGTATCCGTTGTGGCTTAGGCAGGCCGCGCTCAACGAGCTTTACTATGATATTTTCGGCGGGGTGTTCTGGGAGAACCGCTGTCTGAGCAAGCCCAAGATTTTCGGGGCGCGTCCGGGCCAGCACCTGTATTTCAGCCACGAGGCCAATGTCTATCGCGACGCCGAGACCCTGGATGTGAGCCACTACCAGGCCCGGCATATGCTGGTGCTCTTCCCGGGGATCGAGCGCGACCTGGTCCTGGCCTGGGCGGACTTGATCATGGCCGACCCGCTCGGGCGCACGCCGCATGACGCGGGCTCGCCCATGAACGATCCCTGGTTTGTTTACGGGCAGTATAGCCATACCGGCCGGGGGCAAAAGCCGCCGCAGATGGAGTGGAAGGATTTGCCCTCGCGCTTCGTGCAAGAGGCCCATGCCTATTGGAAATACACGGGCGACGACAAATTTTTGGCCGAGGTCTATCCCGCGGCGAGCAAGACCATGTCCTGGCTGGAAGGCTTTGACAAGAACGGTGACGGCCTGCCGGAGAGCCGCGGCGCGGACACCTCCTATGACGCGCTCTCGCTCCGGGGCGAGTCAACCTATGTCTCGGGTCTTTACGTCGGCGCGCTCGAGGCCATGCAGGAAATGGCAAGGGCCTTGGGCAAAGACGCGGAGGCCGCGAGTTACGGGGCGCGAGCGGACAAGGGCCGGGCTCGGGCGGAGGAAATCCTGTGGGATGAAGCGGGCGGATATTATCGCCTGGATGTGGGGGGCGTTTACTCGAAGGCGTTGATGGCGGACGCGCTGAACGGGCAGCGGTATGCGGAAGTTTACGGCTTGCCGGATGTTTTTGACCGGGACCGGATGGCGCGGCATCTGCTCAAGGTCTATGAGCGCAATGTGCTCGGGTTCGAGCGAGGCCGCTATGGCGCGGTCAACGCGGTGGACCCGCAGGGGGGCACGATCGGGAACCTGATGGCCAGCGGGGTCTGGCCCGCGGGCAGTTATTTCACCGCGGCGCTGATGTATCATGCGGGCAAGGTTTTGGGACGGCCGGAGTTGATGGCAGATGCGCTCGCCACCGCGCATGCGGCTTATGCGTGCACCTATGAGGACGAGCATATGGCCTTCTGGTTTGACACCCCGGCGATCTGGTATCCGCGCCAGCCGACCCGGTTCCGCAGCCAGCAAAACATGCGGCCGCGCGCGGTCTGGGAGCTTCTGCTCGAAATCAAGGATCCTTTTGAGCGGCCGCAAAAGCCTTGAGCGTCCAACTCCCGATCAGTGAATGATTCCGTCTATCATCTTCTCCACGCCCTTCACCATCTCATCCTCGATGTCCGGCGACCAGCCGACCGGAGAGGCATACTGGGTCTGGATTACCTGGGCCTGGTAGGCGTTGATCTTTACCAGCGCGCGCGTCGGGATGTAAAGGTTGTGTTCGCCCATATAAGCGAATACCATGATCGGCATCTCTCCTCGATACTTGTCCTTGATCGCCTTGCCGATCGGCGCGCACACTTCGCCCTGCATGGCCACCAAGACCATCGGCCCGATCTTCGCCACAATCGTTTCCTCGTAACGGCACGGAAACTCGCGCGGCTGTGGCAGTTCCTTGACCAGGAACCCGTCATCGCTGCAGATGTAATCGCTGCTCTTGGTCGGGAAGGGAATTTTTTGCTCGTAGTGGTTGAGTAAAGCGCGGACCCAGTTGGTGTCCCGGTCTGGCTCCGGATAGGGAACAAAGCCGATCTTGGTCGGGATCTTTTTTGTCTTGACCAGAGCCAGCGCGTCCTCATAAGACATCGGCGCGGCCAGCGGCAGCGAGATCACCGAGAAGCTGCTCGAGAGCGGGCCGGTGACATCCTGCAATTTCCCCGCGGAGATTTGGAGGACGGTGTCCGCGAGTTTGTGGCTGAGCTGCTTCACCCGCCAGAGCGGCGCCCACATCACCGTGCCCACGGTGGGAAACTGATCCGCGCCGCAAGCGTCCGCGTACATGGCCATGGTCCCGGGCAGGCGCTGTTCCAACTCCTCCACCGCGTATCCCGGATGGCCCGGCTCGATCTCGCTGAAGGTGGACTGCATCGGGTGAGTCGGCTGATTGAACAGCATCGCCACCACCTTGTCGCCCTGCATAACTTTCAGGAGTTGGACCTCCGTGTCAATCGGCTTGAGCGTCGGGCCGTAAACTTGCGGGTAGCGCGGGTCGCTTTGCAGAAAATTTCCCTGCCCGGACCCGAAATATAGCTTGACCGGGCCTTGTTCGTTCGCGATCGCCTCCTTGATCAACCCGAAAATCTGGTCCGCCAGCTCGCGGCCGTAGTCGAAATTGGCCGGCACGATCTGGATGGGCGCGTCGTGGTTGTGCGTGGCCATGAGCAGGAGATAGGCCGGATCAATGCCGAGCTCATGCAGGACCCGCGCGCGCAGGATGGGCGTTGCGACATCCAGGCAGTTCAAGTCGTAGGTGACGATGATGAGGCGGTGGCTGCCGTCATTGAGCGAGAGCACGCGCGCGTAGATGTCGTGCTTGACCGCCTTGGCCGGCCCGCCCATGGTCAGGATCCGGCCCTGATAGTCCTTGGGCGTGATCACGGCCTTGGCTACGCCGGCCTTCATTTCCAGAGCATGGGATGAAAAAGGTATTAACAGGATTAGT
>CAIUDS010000467.1 GCA_903897985.1 uncultured delta proteobacterium | reverse complement strand
ATCAACCTGATCGGCGCCGAGGAATTCGGCATCTGCCTCTTGGACGACAAAAACCGGACCCTGATCCCGGCGGCGATGGAAGGCCGCGACCTCAGCGCCGTGCCCAGCTTTAACCTGGGCGAGGGCGTGGTCGGCCGGTGCGCCGAGACCGGCGAGAATTATTACGCCCCGGACATCGGGGAGACCCAGGCGGCCCGGAAACCGGATGCGCCCCTGGTCTGCATCCCGCTCAAGATCAAGAACCAGGTGATCGGCGTGATCGTGCTCTACAAGCTGCTGCCCCAGAAGACCCAGTTCGCCAATGTGGACTATGAACTGTTCACCCTGCTCGCCGGCCATGCCGCCACCGCCATCTTTTCCTCAAGGCTCTACACCGAGGCGCAGCGGAAACTGAGCACGATCAAGGGCTTCATGGAGCTTTTGACCCATTAGGGCGGATTCGATAAAATACATAATTTCAGGGGGAACGAAGTGAAAATTTTGGTAGTTGAAGATTCACCGACCATGCGCCAGTTGATCAGCTTCGCGCTCAAGCGGCTGCGGAACGCGGTGATTGTGGAAGCGGCCGCCGGGGTGGAGGGGCTGAAGAAGCTCAATGCGGATTCCTTTGACCTCATCATCACCGACATCAACATGCCCGTGATGGACGGGCTCAAACTGATCAGCCTGATCCGCCGCGATGTCAAATACCGGAACATCCCGATCATGATCATAACCACCGAGGGCGGCGCCGAGGACCGCGAACGCGCGCTCGCCCTGGGCGCCAATGCCTATATCACCAAGCCCATCCAGGCCGGCAATGTGCTCGAAATCGCCAAATCCCTGCTCGGACTGCCCTGAAAATACAATAAGTCAAACTGGTGAAGATGGATGTGCGAGCGCCTTTCCTGTCCTCCGTAGCCTTGGCGAAGGAGGAAGGCGCGAAAGCAATTACCCCAGATAAGCGAGCACTTCCTTCAAAATCCGCTGCCCCAGCGTCTTGATCGGCTGGGTCGAATCCAGCACCAGGATTTTTTGGTCCGAGAACAACTCGCGCGCCAGCTTGAGATAGTTTTCCCGCACCCGCTTCTGCAAATCCGCCTTCTCGAACAGCTCCGGCCAGAGCGCTCGCTCGGAAACCCGCTTGAGCGCGGTCTCGGCCGGCAGGTCGAGCAGGATGGTCAGGTCCGGCGGCGGGGCCTCCCGGTTGATCTCCATCACCCACTTGAGCTCGCAGTCCAAAGACTGATAGGCCAGGCTCGAAAGCAAATAGCGGTCCGAGATCACCACCTTGCCCCGCTCCAGCCAGGGATTCACTTCCCGCGCCAAATGGTCCAGCCGGTCCGCGGCAAACAGGAGCGCGAGTCCGGGTCCGCGCAGTTGCGCGTCCAGCTTATGCTCGCCCTTGAGATATCCGCGGATCAGTTTTCCCACCGGGCCGTCGCTCGGCTCGCAGGTAGTCGCGACTACTATTTTTCGCGCACGCAGTGCCTCCGCCAGTTTCCCCGCCTGGGTGGTGGTCCCGGCCCCGTCTATCCCCTCCAGCACGATCAGCTTTCCCTTGTCCAAGGCTTCCCTCCCGACTTTTATTCCGAACCCAAGTGGCTCAGGTATTTCAGCCCGCCGATTTCTATGGCGGAGCCCAACGCCTGCTCAATATATATCTCCGCCTTTTCCACCGCTTGCTCCAAGCCCGACCCCAACGCCAGATTGGCCGCGATCGCGCTCGAGAGCGCGCACCCGAGTCCATGGAATTTTCCCGGCAGCCGGGTCCGGGAAAAGGTCCTGACCTTCCCACCGGCGAAGAGCAGGTCTTGGGGAGCTTCGGCCAAGTGTCCGCCCTTGAGCAGGACCGCGGGAGCGCCTTTGTCCATTAAAATTTTCGCGGCCTTTTCCATCTCGGCAACGCCGGATATCTTGACACCGGAAAGGGTTTCGGCCTCAAAGAGATTGGGCGTGACCAGGGCCACGAGCGGGAAGAGCAGGGACAAGTCCTGCCAGGCGGCCTTATGCAGGAGCGGGTATCCGCTGGAGGAATTGAGCAGGGGGTCGAGCACCGCGGGCAGCCGGGTGTGGGCGAGGAAAATTCTGGCGATCTGCAAGTTCTCTTTGCTCACCAGCGCGCCCACCTTGACCGCGTCCAGCACAACATCGCTGTCCATGATTTCCAAAATCCGGCTCAGTTCCATCCCCGGCGTGGGCACGATCCGTTCCACGCCCTGAGGCCCCTGCACGGTGATCCCGGTGATCGCGCTCATGCCGAAAACCTTGAGCGCGGCGAAGACCTTGAGGTCAGCCTCGATGCCCGCGCCGCCCGAGGGATCCGAGGCCGCAATGGTCAGAACTATTTTTGTCATTTCCTTCTCAGTCTAGCCGCTTTTTCCCCGCGGGCAAATCCAAACCCACTGCCGCCCTCTCCTCGGCAGCGTTGCCGCCAAATCCCTCTGGCCCCGTAATATAAAGGAGCAAATAGGTAAGTAGGACACCAGTATCCTACTTACCTACTTGCTGCCATTTTCCTGGAGTGCTGAAATTGACGAGCTGCGGGATTGGTGATGAATAAAATGCACCGGAGCCGCTCCTGCCTCAGCAAGCAGGAACAAAATTGGCGAGGCTTTAAATTCGCCGGTTTGGGTCGCGGCCGGCTTTAAGGATTCACTTCGCCCGGTGGAACCGAGCCTGGGCCTCGCGCTGATTTGACGCCGGGTTTTGGATTATCTAACCCGATAAAGCCCCTCGGGGAATAAATCCTTGAGTTCCGACAGCTTGGTCCGGGCCAGGTATTCGTGGAACCGGTGGTTGGACATTTCGAGGTAATCGCCCAGCAGACATTTTTTCCCCGCGCAGACCGATTTCCCGAGCAGGCAGTCGCAGGAGGCAAACTTTCCCTCCACGGCCTCGTAAATGTCCAACAGGCTGATTCTAGCGCTTTCCCGCGCCAGCCCATAGCCTCCGCGCGGGCCCATCACCGAGTCCACCAGCCGCTCCTTGCGCAGAAGTTTCATCACCTTGGCTAGGTGCAGTTCCGAAACCCGGAGCGCCTCCGCCATTCTCCGCACCGATCGCCATTGGTCTTCCTTGCCCGCCAGGAAGGCCATCGCGTGCAGGGCCATTCCGACCTGCTCCGACATTCGCAAACTTTGTCTCATGCCCGCCTCCTTCTTTATTCTCGATTCCTCGGTTCCCCATGGCCAAGTTTTTTCTCGGTCGCTCCGCTTTCGCGCATGCTGACGGTGGCCCCGCTTTGGGGACCGGAAACCCAACTGCGGCACACACCTTTGTCTCCGCTACCTCTTAAAATCCCGCGGCCATGATCCCATTGCCTCGTTGCTTTTAAATTCTATCACACTGAATAAATTAGAGCAAGTAGGTAAGTAGGATACTGGTGTCCTATATACCTACTTGCTTGATTGGCTTCGAGACCGGATGATTTGAGCGGCAACGGCTCGAAATCTGACCCCGTCCTCATCCGCGCCCGGCCCTTTCCGCCAACTCTTCATCATGCAAAATCTTTCCCGCCGGCCCGCAAAATGTGCGCGAAATGTTTAACCTGTCCGCCGTCCTGTCCGCCAAAGCTTCAGCGAAGGCGGAAGCCCCGCCTCAAAGCGGGACGAAGGAGGATGTCGAGGTTTGACCCCATACTCTCCTAGCAGGGTGTTGAAAAATTCCCTATTCTTCCTGTTTTTTCTCCTTCGACCATGTT
>CAIUDS010000466.1 GCA_903897985.1 uncultured delta proteobacterium | reverse complement strand
GTGATCCACCGGCTGGCCCACCGCCTTTACTTAAAAAATTTTTACACCCTGGCCCGGCTGATCTCCCACTACAACCGCTTTCTCACCGGAATTGAAATTCATCCCGGCGCCTCAATCGGATGCCGCGTGTTCATTGACCACGGCATGGGCGTGGTCATCGGCGAGACCGCGATTGTCGGAGACGAGTGTCTGATCTACAAGGGCGTGGTCCTCGGCGGCGTGCACCTCGAGAAAGTCAAGCGCCATCCCACCCTGGAAAAAGGCGTGGTGGTCGGGTCCAACGCCTGCATCCTCGGAAACATCACCATCGGCGAACACAGCCGCATCGGCTCCGGCTCGGTGGTGGTCGAGGATGTCCCGCCGCACTCGACCGTGGTGGGCATCCCCGGCCGGGTGGTCAAGAAACAGACCACCGGCGACTTCGAGAAGGACCTTGAGCATTCCGACCTGCCCGACCCGGTCCAGGAAGTCATCTCGGGATGGCTGAAATTGTTCGAGCAGTTCGAGAAGCGGCTCGCGAACCTGGAAGGCGAGCACGGCATCAAGGAGAAGGAACTGATCCGCAACTATGACCAGCAACTCAAGTCGCTGGGCATCAAGAATGGAGAAGGCAATGACCGAACTTAACGATAAATTGAAAGAACATTTCCGCCACCCCCAGCGCCGGGGAGTGCTCGAGAACCCCGACGGCACCGGCATCGTGGGCAACGCCCGGTGCGGAGACATCCTGAGTTATCAGATCAAAGTCGAGGACGGGCGGCTGGCGCAGGTCCGGTTCCAATGCCTCGGCTGCGGCGCGGCCAAGGCGGTTGCGTCCTACATCGCGGAACTGGCCGAGGGGAAGGCGATCGAGGAAGTGGAACGGCTCAAAATGGAAGACATTTTTGACGACTTGAAGGCGCTGCCCAAGAGCAAATGGCATTGCCCGTTCCAGGCCGTGGATGCCTTGAAAATGGCCATCGAGGACTGGAAGGGCAAGGCTCACGAGGGCAGGCGCAAGATGATAGATGTGGAGCCGGTGGCCAAAGGGGGACGGTGTCCGTATTGCTCGGAAATCCTGGGCGAGAACCTGGACTGGTGCGAGAGCTGCGAATTGAAGCAGGCCCAATGCGCCGGTTGCGGAAAAAAGGTCCTGCTTAAGAAAGGCAAGGAGTAATGTTTCCGGAGCATCCCTGGCACGGCGAAGAACTCGGTCCGATCCAATATTACTGGCACCTCGAGCGGAGCTATTGCTTCAACATCCTGTTCGAGCTGGACAACCGGCCGTTCGTGAAGTTTTGCAAGGACCGTAAACTCAAGGCCAACCAACTGGTCATGAAAATCGCCGCGCGCCTGAGCTCGAAATATCTGCCGCAATATGTGGTCGGCGTGAGCAAGAAGGCCCATCCCGCGCGATACCCCGCGGGATATGTCCGGAAGATCGCGCCCGACCGGGACCTGCTCGAGTTCATCGCGGTTCGGGAGAAGGACCGCTATTTTGTGGAGCGGTGGGTCTGGAAAAATATGCGGCCGATCGAGGAATGGCTGATTAGGAATTATCCCCGGCTGACCATCTGGCTGGCCAAGCATTTCTTCAGCCGGCGCGAGATGCGCAACTGGTTCGCCCTGATGGTCTCGAGAAACCCCATGCCCAATGTGGGTTTCCCCATCGTCTTCTTCGGAAACAACTACTGGTGCTGGGTGCTCACCATCCCCTTCGGCGACAAGGTCTGGGCATCCTTCGGCGGGCCCCATGCCTTCGCCAATGTGGACTATGTCAAGAATTTCCTGGTCGAATTCAAAAACCTCTACGAGCGTCCGGAAACCATCCCGCAGGAACTGATCGAAAAAAGATACGATCCCATCGAACTCGGCTTCAGCGAGAAAGAACCTTAATTGCAAGGTTGATCGGCCGGCCCCCGGTTTCACCGGCTACCCGCCCTGCGCGATTTGAATTTTTTTTCACTCAATGTTTTAATTGACCTTGGCGTGATTGCAGCCCGGTCTTCCAGCCCGGTTGGCGCGAGATATTGGCCTTGATACAATTAAGTGCAAATTCTGTCGGCGGCCACCACCCCGGCAAATGAAAAAACGGAGGCAAGAGCCATGAGTAAAGCGGCGATTCAGATTTTGGGAATTATAGGCATCGTCATCTTCACGATCGGCTGCGGGCCAGTCGGGCCGGCGACCGGCAATTCGCAAGCCGCCGCCTTCGAGACCGCATTGAGTCCGGCCGGCGCACTCGACACCAAGATCAGCGCCACCGGCCATCCCGCCACACTTACTGCTTCGCACACCGCCAAATTCAAGTTCTCCTGCACCGGCGGTCCCTGCACCTACCATTGCCAGCTCGATTCCTACAAATCGGTCAATTGCTCTTCCCCCATGACCTATCGAGGCATTCCCCTGGGCGACCACACCTTCAGCGTCAAGGCCACCAACGCTTCCGGCAAGACCGATAAAACCCCGGCGCAATACAGTTGGACCGTGGTTGAGCACTGGACCGCAACCTCCACCACCAACGCCTCGGAGGCGCGCTTTTCGCACGGCGCAGTTTGGACCGGAACCGAGATGATCATCTGGGGCGGATATGATGGAGTCGTGACCCTCAGCACCGGTGCGAAATACGATCCGGCCCTTGACATCTGGACGCCAACCGTCGATACAAACGCGCCCGCGGGACGGGGATATTTCTCGGCGGTCTGGGCGGGGAGCAAGATGATCGTCTGGGGCGGCGATGACGGCGGCAGCATTTTGGACACCGGCGGCATTTACGATCCCGCGGGGAATTCCTGGACCGCCACGCCCGCCGACAACGCGCCTTCGGCGCGATCCCAGCATAAGGCGGTCTGGACCGGCTCAGAGATGATCGTCTGGGGAGGCAGGGATACCCTCGGGTTGGATACCGGCGCCCGCCTGACCCCCGGCGCCAATTCCTGGGTCCCCACCTCAACGGTTAATGCTCCCACAGGGCGATATAGTTTCACCGCGGTCTGGTCTGAGACCGAGATGATCGTCTGGGGCGGATATGGAGGCACCGGCACGGACGGTGATGGCGGTAGGTTCAACCCCAATGATAATTCCTGGCAACCGGTTTCCACCCTGAACGCGCCGTCGGCCCGGTATTATCACAGCGCGGTCTGGGCCGGGAGCAGAATGGTCGTCTGGGGCGGATACAATTCCAATACCTACTATAATACCGGCGGAAGGTATGATCCGGTGCTCGATAAATGGACCGCCACGGCCACGAAAAATGCGCCCGAGTCGCGCGCCTATAATGCCGTGGTCTGGACCGGCAAGGAGATGATCATCTGGGGCGGCTGCACGATTACTTCCAATAATTTCAATACCGGCGGCCGATACAACCCGGCGACCAATGTCTGGACAGCAACCCCCCTGACCAATGCACCGAGCGCACGTTATAACGTCAGTTCGGTTTGGACCGGGAATCAGATGATCGTTTTTGGGGGCAAGACCGGCACGGCCACTCTGGACACCGGTGCCCGCTATGTGCCTTAAAAACTTGAGAGCCTAAAATTTCGCGGGTTTGCAGATAATCTCGCGCACCTTTAAATTGAAGAAATTGTGCGAGGCCGCCGGCCGGATGATCAACGCGGTGTCCGCGCCCTTGCCCGTGCCCGCCACAAACACGCAATCCTCCGCCGGCACCAGGCCCGCATCCGCAACCATGCAGGCCATTTCCACGCACACCTTCACGCCCTGCCCGAAGACGCGGAGCGTCCCCGCGATCAATTCCGACTCGCTGTGCCCTCCCATTTTGAGCGCGATGGCCTTGCCCAGGTTCCGCGTCAACAGCATCCCGCTATGGACCTTATGCCCGGCCTGCTCGATCTCCTTCCGGATTTCCTCGCTGAACTCGCATTTGCCTTCCTCCCCAAAGCCCCAGTTGTGCGTCACCACCACGAGCCGCAGGCTCGTCCCCTTGACCAATTCTAGTGCCCTCTTGGCCGTAGGCCCCGCGGTCGAAGCCACCACCAAATGTTTTATCCTCCGCTCCGCGCAAGCCTTCACCGCCAACTTCAAGGTCGCTTCCGTATTTACCGGCCCGGCTGAATCAAAATACATTTTTCCTCCTCCTTTGCCGCAATCTGATGGCAATGATGATCAGACAAAATTCGTTACCCGTCAACAGCGGTTGGGGTCAGAGCTTGAGGGCCGGTTGCCCAAAGCCCGTTGTCATCCTATAATTAGAATGTTGAATTCCAATAAATGAGGGAGCGGAAAGAGCCATGATGGGGATAAAGCCGGATCCGCGGGAGTTATTTAGCTATGTCCATCTGGAGGCTCGGATTCCCTCGGATCACCGGCTGCGGCAGGTTAAGGAGTTGGTGGATTTCAGTTTTGTGCGTCAGGAAGTATCGGGGCGCTATGGCTATAACGGTCATGAATCGGTGGATCCGGTGGTGATTCTAAAGCTGATGTTTCTGTTGTTTGTTGACGGGGTTCCGGCGCTTGCAGGAGCTGCGGGCGGAGATGGATCAGAAAGACAACGGCGGGGATCGGAAGCTGGGGGCAAGTGTTGATGGCAGTTATTGTAATCAGACGGTTCTGCGGAATCTTGCGGAACGCGCGGTCTTGATCGGCCGCATCCGGAAGGACGCTCAAGTTCATCATCCGCCGGAAGCGTCCGACCGTTCTGGTTTCGGGCGCCCACGCCGGAGCAAATTCTAAAAGCGGCCGCGAGTCCGGGAGCCGACGGGCGCTGCCCCTGCCCCAGTGGAGGCTAAACCGCGAGCAACCCGGAAACCCCACCCAGGACTTCCTCCGCCAACTCCGTTGCGAACTCTGGGGCAAAACTTTGGCAAGGGAAAACCTGAATTACCAGGGCTTCGCGCTTCCGACCAGACCGGACCCGAAGCCCAAAAAATTCAAAAGCTCCCCCTCCTCCTCCGTCCT
>CAIUDS010000465.1 GCA_903897985.1 uncultured delta proteobacterium | reverse complement strand
GGGAGTTGGCCAAAATGTTCGCAAAAGACGGCGCCCGGGTGGCGCTGTGGGATTTGCGGGCGGAAGACTTGGCCAAGACCGCGCAGGAACTGAAGGCCCTGGGCGCCGAGGTTTATACCGCGGTCTGCGATGTAACCAAGCGCGAGATGGTCTATGCGGAAGCGGAAAAGGTGAAGAAAGCCTTTGGTCAAATTGACATCCTCGACAACAACGC
This sequence comes from uncultured delta proteobacterium, assembly GCA_903897985.1. Classification (GTDB taxonomy): domain Bacteria; phylum RBG-13-61-14; class RBG-13-61-14; order RBG-13-61-14; family DRUE01; genus CAIYYW01. The sequence continues at coordinate 3,216 of CAIUDS010000465.1, read as the reverse complement.
CGGGATCGTGTTCGGCGGCAATTTCCTGGAGGTCCCGGACGAGAAGCACGCCAAGTGCATGGATGTCAATGTCAACGGCGTGATGTGGTGCACCAAGGCGTTCCTGCCCGATATGATCAAGCGCAACGACGGCCACCTCATCCAGATGGCCAGCGCGGCCGGCCTGGTCGGCGTGGGCGGGCTCGCGGTCTATTGCGCCACCAAGCATGCGGTGATCGGGTTCTCGGACGCGCTCCGGGCCGAACTGAAGAGGATGAATATCTTCGGGATCAAGATCACCATCGTCTGCCCGAGCTTTGTCAAGACCGGAATGTTCGAGGGGGTCAAGCCGCCCCGGTTCACCCCCTGGCTCACCACCGAACAGATGACCAAGAAGATCTATCTCGGCTGTCTGAACGAAAAGCCCTATGTGCGCGAGCCGTTCCTGGTCAAGACCATCCCCCTTATGAAAGGGACCGCCACCGCCAATATGGTTGACAAAATCGGGCTGATCCTGGGCATGGACAGCGCCGCCGACCACTGGCAGGGCAGAAAGGACCAGGACAAATTCCTCAAATAAGATGATATGAGGATAGGAGGATAAGAGGATAAGGGAGGCGGCGCCGCGATCGGCCGTTTCTTGTCAACTGGTCAACCGGTTAACTTGAATTTGAACCCATGATAGACCTTCATATCCACACCATCGCCTCGGACGGGTCGCATACCCCGGAAGAGGTAGGGGAAATGGCCCGGGAGCATAAGCTGCTCGCCTTTGCCGTGGCCGATCACAATTCCGTCGGCTCGCTCGAGGCCGCGTTTCAATGGGCGGAGCAGGCAAAGCTCAGCTTCTTCCCCGCAGTGGAAATTGACACCCTTTACAAGGACCAGGATCTCCACCTGCTCGCTTACGGGATTGATTTCCAGGACCCAAAATGCCGGGCTTGGATGGATGAGATTGAGCGCGCCAAGATGGCCCAGACTCGAAGGCGGGTGGACAAGCTGAAAGAACTCGGCTTCCGCATCGAGTATGACGAGTTGGTCAGGATCACCAAGGGCAAAATGCCCACCGGCGGCGACTATGTCAAAGCCCTGAGCGCAACGCCGGAGGGCCGAAGCGATCCTCGGGTCCGGAATTATATTGACGGCCCGCGCTCCAACTCGCCCTACCTCAATTTCTATCTCGATTGGCTCAAGTCCGGCAAGCCCGCGTTCGTGCCATTCGAGGAAATGGAATGCCGGGCGGTGATGAAAAAAACTCGCGCGTTCCGCGCCGTGAACATCCTCGCCCATCCCTCGAATGCGCCGCCCGATTATATCCGCGAACTCAAAACCTCCGGCCTGCAGGGAATTGAAATCTACACCAGCTACCATTCCCCCGAAATGGCCCGGCGCTGGCTCGAGTTCGCCCGCAGCCAGGCCTTGCTTATCACCGCCGGCTCTGACTTCCATGGCAAGCCCATCAAGCCCGATGTCAAACTCGGCATCGCATGCCCGGAAGAATGGGAAATCCTGGATCGGCTGCGCAAAGCCCTGGATCAAACCCGAGGCGGATACCTTCACTTTTAACTTGGGCCGCGATTGTGTAAGATCTCATATGACAACTTGGCAGATATGCAAAAAATGCTCAATTACCAAGAGGAGGAATGGTAGATGCTGAAAATCGGAGAACCGGCGCCAAGGTTTGAATTCGAGGATCAGTTCGGGAAAAAAACTCAATTCCCGGACAATTTCAAAGGCGGCTGGCTCGGACTTATTTTCCTGCGAACTCTGGCCTGTCCCGTGTGCATGGAAAAACTGGCCGAGCTTAAAAAGAACGAGCAAAAGTATAAGGATCAGGGCGTGCAGGTCTTGGTGGTGGTCCAGAGTACCCTCAAGCGGGTCAAGGATTACGCGGCCAAGAAGCAGATCGCCTTCCCTCTGATCGGAGACCTCGAACGCAAGATTTATAAACAGTACGAGGTTGCCTTGGGCGGACTGGCCTCGTTCATGGCGCCCCAGGTCATGGTCTCCTCGCTCCGGGCAACCTTCAAGGGACATCTCCATGGAATGCCCGAAGGCAACGAGTTGCAAAAGCCGGCCGCCTTCATCATTGATCCCCAGGGCAAGCTGGTTTTCAGCGATTATGGCAAGAATATTGCCGATATGCTTACCGAGGAAAGGTTTTTTCAGGTGCTGGCGCAACTAAAACAGGGGAAGCGGACATAACATGGCGGCGCGAAAAAGTCTCAAGATCGCTGCCGCGGTCATAGCCCTGCTCGGGCTTGCGCTCTTGATCTATCTGGCCGTGCCCCGCTTTTTGCCCTCCAAGAATCCCGCGGCTAATAAAGCCTCTACCCAGGTCCTCCAGCGCAAGTTGGCTTATACCTCCGACCCCGGGGCGCTCATGAAAAGGGCTGCGCAAGCCGAAAGCAAGGGAGACTGGAAGGGCGCCTTGGACTGGTACAAGATTGTGATCGGAAGCATGAATGACACCGACCCGCGCAAAGGCTATGCTTATTACCGAAAGGCCTATTGCTCTTTCCAACTCCAGGATTATGAACAAGCCCAAAAGAGCCTGGAATATGGACTGAATAATTTCCCGCAAATGTCCAACATGGACGATGCCCTGTTCCTCATGGCCCAAATCTATGTCAAGCAAGGCAATTTCGACTATGCCTACAAAACCTACAACACCATCATAAAGATGTTCCCCCGCCGCGCCGACGAAGCCAGGAAACTGCAGAGCCAACTCCCGCCGCAGCCTCAAACTGCCACGCCGCCGCAGCCGCAAAACCCATCGCCCACTCCCGGACCGTCCGGAAAATAGTTTTTGATCTCAGGCTGTGCCGCAGGCATCTGGTTTGCGCTCAGCTTCGCGCGAGCGTTCGTGGTGTAGGCACTCTTCTAGGGGCCGCAGGCACTCCCACTCGGCCGTGAGCTCGGGGCCGAACGGTTGCCTGCGAACAATTAAAAGATTTCAATCGCTTACGCTCGCCGAGCTCAGCATACTCCTTCCCCGTCAAAACCGTCTTTTGTTGATTTCAAGAGCCACATACTTTTTGCAGGACCAGTCCGGCACCTCTTCTGCCCACATCGTGCACGGATTTATAAGGTGCACAAAGTGAACATAGAGGGTGCAGGGTCAAAGACCCTGCTGTGACTCAGGCTGGACCAATGATGATTCTGTCGTCCAAGAGTCTGAGAGGTTAACAACCTCCCGAGTCCTATGTCGTCCAGTCGCGCTGAATTTAACCCACG
>CAIUDS010000464.1 GCA_903897985.1 uncultured delta proteobacterium | reverse complement strand
TCAACCGCGAGATTTACGCCTCGCCGGAGGAGCCGCGGATTGCCGACGCGGATCACTGTTCCTTCGACATCCTCTGGTGCCCGCACCAGGACTCCTACCGGCCGTTTGACTGCCGCGTCCAGCGCTATCTGGTCCAGGGCATGATGGACGCGGCGCGCGAGAAATTCCCGCAGCTGGATTTCCAGATCCGGGTCGCGCAAACCATTCCGGCCGGAGGCAAAGTCTGCGCCTTTGAAATCTGGCGCAAACAGCCGGGCGAGCAGGATACTTGGAACGCATATTCCGATGCGCTCGCTCAGAAGGCCCTGGGAAAAACCAAGACCAAATAGAGCGCGCTGCTCTTTCCTGAATTTTCCCGCAAGAGCGGAGGCCGGTTACTTAATTTCCCTTGTCTCAGAATTTGGGCTAAAATTTTGAGCATGGCCGAAGGGAAAAGCAAAGGTTATATGGGAAGGATTTTGAATGTCAATCTTTCCACCGGCGCGATCGTGGAGGAACAAATTCCGGATTCGGTTTATGAGCAGGTTTTGTCCGGCGCCGGGCTGGGCGCTCGGATCCTGTTCGACCGCATTCCCAAAGGCGCGGACCCGCTCGGCCCGGAGAATATCCTCGGGCTGGTCAGCGGCCTGCTCACCGGAACCGGCGCGTTCCTCATGGGCAGATGGATGGCGGTTGCCAAATCGCCGCTCACCGGCGGATACGGCGAATCCAATGGTGGCGGAAATTTTTCGCCCGCGATCAAACAGTGCGGATACGACGGCATCTTCTTCTTGGGCATCTCGCCCAAGCCGGTCTATCTCAAGGTGGTGAACGGCAAGGCGGAGTTGGTTGACGCTTCTCATCTGTGGGGCAAGGACACGGTTGAAACCGAGGTCTTGATCAAGCAGGAGGTCGGCGAAAAGAATTGCCGGGTGGCCTGCATCGGCGAGGCCGGGGAAAGGGTTTCGCTGATCTCGGGCATTGTTACCGAAGGCGCTCGGATCGCGGCGCGGTCGGGCCTGGGCGCGGTGATGGGGAGCAAGAAACTCAAGGCCGTGGCGCTGGCCGGGAATCTGCGGGCGAAAGCCGCGGACCCGGAAAGGATGAAGGAACTCTCGCGCAAGTTCGGCAAATGGATGAAAAGGGGAGAGACCATCACGCGCAATTTTCCCGGCCGGATGCTTCAGTATATGGGCAAGTTTTTGCGCGTCACCCCGGTCTTCTTCGCCAACCCCGGGGAAGGGACCAAATTCGCGCTGATGGCTTACGGCTCGTGCGTGAACACGGTGATGGCCTCGGAGAGTGGCGACTCGCCGGTGAAGAACTGGAAAGGCGCGGGCTTCCGCGATTTTCCGATTCAGAGCCATTCCCGCCGGCTGGCCCCGGACGAGATCATCAAATACGAACAAAAAAAATACCACTGTCATTCCTGCCCGATCGGGTGCGGCGGGATCCTAAACCTCGAGGGCAAGACGCGCTTCAACCTGAAGGAAACCCACAAGCCCGAATACGAAACCATCTGCGCGTTCGGCGCGCTGGTCCTCAACAAGGACCTCGACGCGCTCTATTACATCAACGACCTCTTGAACCGCGCCGGGATGGACACCATTTCCGCGGGAGGGGCGGTCGCGTTTGCCCTGGAGGCCCTCGAGCAGGGCATTTTGAACAAAGACGATTTTAACGGGATCGAGCTCGACTGGGGAAACCCCGACGGGATCATCGCCTTGCTCAAGAAAATGATCAAGCGCGAGGGCATCGGCGATCTGCTCGCGGACGGCGTGAAAAAGGCTTCCGAGCGGATCGGCAAAAACAGCGGCGAGTTCGCCATCCATGCCGGCGGGCAGGAGTTGCCCATGCACGATTGCCGGTTCGATCCGGGCTATGGCGTGGGATACGCGATGGAACCGACTCCGGGCCGGCACACCAACATCGCCTTTCTTTACACCGAGTTGTTCGCCCTGCATCGGATCTTCAAAAAACTTCCGGCCTTTCAAATGCTTTACACCAAGGCCAGCAAGCTCGACCCCCAGGGCAAGGAAGTGCTGCTTTCCGCCGCGAGCAAATATGTCCAGCTCTGCAACGGCCTGGGCGGTTGCCTCTATGCATTGCAACTCGGCGCCAATTTCCCCATCCTCCAATACGCCAACGCCGCCACCGGCTGGAATAAAACTCCCGAGCAATATCTCGAAATCGGCGAGCGCATCCAGCACCTGCGCCAGGCCTTCAATTTCAAGCATGGGAAAATCCCGACGCGCGATTTTCGCCTCCCCGCCCGCGCCGCCGGAGACCCGCCGCTCGAAGCCGGGCCGCTCAAAGGAGTCAGGCTGCCGATGGAGGAACTTAGCCGCCGGTTCGCGCTGGCCATGGGCTGGGACGCGACCGGCAAGCCGAGCAAAGACCGATTGATTGAACTCGGCTTGAAAGATGTCGCGGAAGAGCTTTATTCATGAGCGGTCGGAGGTTCGGGAATTAATTCTATTGTCATTCCCGGCTTGACCG
>CAIUDS010000463.1 GCA_903897985.1 uncultured delta proteobacterium | reverse complement strand
TGACCTTGACGGTTATCCGGTTGCCCGATTGAGCGTGACCAGGCGCTATTTCCGATAACTTGCGCCTTAGTGTTTTCCGTCGCAATGGGAACCACCAACTTCTGATACAACCGCCGCAACGGCTCAACCCCCAAACGACTCCGAGCTTGCGCGATCGCCGACTTGGCCGCAACCTTCGGGCGGCTGCAAATTCGCGGGGAGAAACCATGGTCCTTTTGCCTTCTTGTTTTTTGCGAACGCTATGCCTGGTTTTGCTCATGTCTCAGGCCCCGCGGGCAAACCGCGGATCCAGCGCCTCAAGAAAAGCTCGGATTCATCAGAATCTATGCTAAATAAATACCATCATTATGAAAAGACCGCAATCTTGCTAAGGCGGCAATTGCTCACTCGGAGGGGGAAGTGGTATGATGGACCTCAAGCTGGAAAATTTAAAGGAGGAGATGGAATGTTCAAGACTCGGGTGACGGAAAAGTTGGGGATCGAGTATCCGATCATTGGCGGGGCCATGATGTGGCTAAGCACGCCGGAGTTTGTGGCGGCGATGAGCGAGGCGGGATGCTGCGGGTTGCTGGCGAGCGCGATGTGGAAGACGAAGGACGAGTTTCGGGGCGCCGTCAAGAAAGTCAAGACTTTGACCAAGAAGCCGTTCGGGGTGAACCTGAATTTGTTCCCGGCCATGCGCGCGATAGACAACAGCGAATACCTGGATGTGATCGAGGACGAGGGCATCAGGATCGTGGAAAGTTCGGGCCACAAGGCGCCGGAGGAACTGGTGGGCCGGTTCAAGAAATTGGGTCTGACCTGGATCCACAAGTGCGTGGGCCTGCGCTATGCCCAGAAGGCGGTCTCGCTCGGCGCGGACATGATCACGGTGGTAGGGTTCGAGAACGGCGGCGCCACCGGCGTGCTCGACCTCGGCACTTTTGTCCTGATCCCCGCGGTGGCCTCCAGCCTCAAGGTCCCGGTGATCGGAGGCGGCGGGGTGAGCAACGGAAGAGGCCTGGTGGCCGCGCTCGCGCTCGGGGCCGAGGGCGTGATCATCGGCACCCGGTTCCTCATCACCGACGAATGCCCGATCCATCCAAATCTCAAACAGGCACTATGCAAAGCCCGGGAGACGGATACCGTCCTGGTCATGCGCACGCTCGGGAACACGCACCGGATCTGGAAGAACCAGACCGCGGAAAAAATTCTGGAGCTCGAGGCGCGGAAAGCGACGCTCGACGAGATCGTGGCCGCGGCCGCGGGGGCGAAGGACAAGGAAATGTTCGACTCCGGGGATGTGCAAAGGGGGACGATCTCGGTGGGGCAGGGCATCGGCCTGATCCACGACCAGAAGCCGCTTAAGGAAGTGGTGCTGGATATTATGCGGGAGGCTCGGGAGGTGGCGGCACGGTTGAGCAGATGATAGAGAGATGATAGCAGATGATAAAGATGATAGAGAGCAACTGTGCCCAAGCGAGCACAGTGCTAATATCATCTCTAGGATCTATATCATCTCTTGATCTTGAACCCGCCCGCCGGCAACAAATCCCCCGTGCGCGACGATGGCCCAACCATGACCGTATATTCGAGGTCCTCGAGTTGCCAGCCGCCTTTGGATTCGTCCCAGTAGCGAAGGTCAGCCGGGTTCACGATCAATGAAACGGTCTTGATGGCCCCGGGCTCAAGCGCCACCTTGCCAAAGGCCCGGAGGTCTTTGACCGGTCGGTCAATCTTGGACCCGTTGTAAGCGACATAAAGCTGGACAATCTCTTCTCCACTCCTTTTGCCCTGGTTTTCAACATCAAGTATAACTTCAAGTTTATTGTCTTTGTTAATGATATTATTGCTTAATCTAATGTTGCTATATTTGTAATTGGTGTAGCTCATTCCAAAGCCGAACGGATATGCAGGGTCAAGACCCTTCTTGTCAAACCAGCGGTATCCGTGGTAATAGCCATAGGCGATTGACCTGGCGCGGTTGTCGAATGAGAGCAGTTGGTCCGCGGATTTGGGGAAGACGATGGGGAGTTTGCCGCAGGGGTTTGCATCCCCGAACAGGATCTCCGCAATGGCATTTCCGCCCTCCATGCCCGGGTACCATGACATCACAATGGAGGGGACTGCGTCTTTCCAGTTTTTCATGGTGATTGCGCCGCCGGCCTCGAGCACCACGATGGTCCGTTTATTGGCCGCGGCCACTGTCTTGATCAGCCGTTCCTGCTCATCGCTCAGGTTCAAGTCCAGCCGGTCATGCGCCTCGCCCTCATCCATCCAAGTGCAGCCGGCCACCACCACCGCGGCGTCGGCCTTGGCCGCGAGTTTCTCGACCGCATCCAGGTTCGTGCCCGGCTCGAACCAGACCTCGATGCCGTTGCCGGCTTTTTCCCGGATGCCCGCGAGCGGGGTGATGACATAGGGCGGCCGGACAATGCTCGAACCGCGGTCGCCGATGTTCTGCTTATCCGCCAGCGCGCCGAATACTGCAATACTTTTCACCGAGCCTCGTTCAATGGGTAAGGCTCTGCCTTCGTTTTTTAGAAGGACGATGCTTTTGCGCTCGGCCTCGAGCGCCACTGCCGCATGCTCTTTACCTGCAACCTTGGACGCATCCAACCTAACCGGCAGGTTCATCAGGCCGAACCGAATTTTCTGGCGCAGGATGCGCGTGACCGCGTCGTCTATTCGAGACCCGGCCACTTTGCCGTTCCCCACCAGCTTCTCCAGCCGCGGACCCCAGTGCGTGGTGTTCGGCATCTCCACATCCAGCCCGGAGTTGGCCGCGGCCTCGCCGTCGTGCACTGCGCCGAAGTCGGAAACAATGAAACCCGAGAAGCCCCAGTCGTTTTTGAGGATGTCGGTGATGAGATGCTTGTTGGCGCTGCAATATTGGCCGTTCACGATGTTATAGGCGCACATGACCGAGGCCACGCCCGCGTCCACGCAGGTCTTGAAATGGGGCAGGTAAATCTCGCGCAGGGTCCGCTCCGGGATTTTGACATCCACAAACTGGCGCGAGCCTTCGATATTGTTGCAGGCATAATGCTTGGCGCAGGCCATGATGTATTTCTGGATGCCCAGCGCGAAGCTCGAGCCCATGGCCCCGAGGTGGAACGGGTCCTCCCCAAAGGTCTCCTGCGACCGGCCCCAACTCGAATGCCGCAGCACATTGATGCACACCGCGCCGGTGTAATTGGCGCCCCGGGCCTTGGCCTCGTAGCCCATGACCTCGCCCACCCGTTTCTGCAAGTCCGCGTCCCAACTCGCGCCCCGGGCCATGGAGACCGGGAAGCAGGTCGAGTGGTTGAAGTTGATCCCGCGCGGGCCGTCAACGAATTTGATCCCGGGTATGCCCAGGCGCGGATCATCCGGAGTCCGGGTCGGGAAGAACTTGTTGTAGCCGAGCACTTGCGCGGCCAGGTATCCCGAATTCTCGCCCGACATCTGCTTGATCTTTTCCGAGAGCGTCATTTTGCCCAGCAGCTCATTGACCCGCGCCTCGATTTCGGTCCCGCTCAATGAGGTCAAGTCCGCCCGGATCATCCCCGGCCAAGCCAGACCCGCGCCGGCCATGCCCATGGTCGCCAGAAAATTTCTTCGGTCCATGTTTTCTCCTTGCGCTTGATTTTTATTTTTCTATCTGAAGCATGAAACTATCCTGCAGTCCCAGGTCTTCCGGCCGGGAGGAGGGCCCGACCTGAACCAGATATTCAATATCTTCAATCTCCCATCTTGCCCGGTCCGGGTTGTACCAGGCCAAGTCCTGGGCGTTGAATTCCAGCGTGACGGTCTTGACCGCCCCGGGTTCGAGCGCGACCTTGGCAAAAGCCCGGAGGTCCTTGACCGGCCGGTCAATCCGGGTGCCCGGATAACCGACATATAGCTGCACGATTTCTTCGCCGCTCCGCTCGCCCAGGTTGGTGACATCAACCTGCGCCCGGACCTTTCCACCCGGGAGGACCTTATGATCGTCCAGCCGGAGCTTATCATATTGGAAGCGGGTATAGCTCAATCCGAACCCGAACGGAAACGCGGGCTCCAGTTGATGCTTATCGAACCAGCGGTAGCCGTGATAGTATCCATATTGAACGGTTTTTGAGGTATGGTCGAAGGGGAAGAGCTGGTCCGCGGATTTCGGGAACACCATGGGCAGCTTGCCGCAAGGGCTTGAGTCACCGAACAGGATCTCGGCAATGGCGTTTCCGCCCTCCATACCCGGATACCAT
>CAIUDS010000462.1 GCA_903897985.1 uncultured delta proteobacterium | reverse complement strand
TCCCAGAAAAAGAGTAGCACTTTTAAATCAATTAGGCAACACTTAGATTCTGATCTGGGCGTATCGGCCAATGCTTTGTAAAGGATGGAGGTCTCAGGTTCAAATCCTGACCCCGCTACCAAAAAAAATCATGGGGTTGCCCGGTTCCGGGCAGCCTTTTTTTATTTCCGGTCTTGGTTCTTGACCGGAATTTCTTGAACCAATATAATCGCTTCGGATACCCAGCTAAGATCCCCACCCAAAAATCTTGAAGGAGGCGCGAGATGGATAGAAGAAAATTTGTCAAGACCACGGCCGTGGCCGGGGCGATTGCGGCGGTTCCGAATTCGGTATGGTCGGCCTTGAGCGGGCTGGGTGGAGATGAGCTGGAACGGAAGATCAAGGGTCTGCTGCCGCAGCTCAGCCTGGACGAGAAAATCTCGCTGATGAGCGGGGTCTTGGGCAATACCGCCAAGGAGATCGCGACCGGGGCCTTCCGTCCCGGCCAGGGCCACGGCTACACCGGTTACACCGTGGGCGTCGAGCGGCTCGGGATTCCCCAGGTCAAATGCCTGGACGGTCCGCGCGGGGTCGGGTTCTTTTACAAAACCACCTGCTTCCCGGTCGGGATCGGCCGGGGCGCGACCTTTGACCCGGCGCTCGAGGAAAAAGTGGGCGCGGCCGCGGGCTACGAGACCCGGGCGCTCGGGGCGAACATGCTGCTCGCGCCGTGCATAAACCTGCTCTGGCACCCGCGCTGGGGTAGGGCGCAGGAAAGCTACGGCGAGGACACGCACCACCTGGGCATGATGGGCGCGGCGTTCACCCGGGGCGTGCAGCAACATGTCATGGCCTGCCCCAAGCATTACGCGGTGAACAATGTCGAGGATACGCGGACGACGGTGGACGCGGTGGTGGACGAGCGCATGCTGCGCGAGGTGTTCACGCCCCATTTCCATAAATGCATCGAGGCTCAGGCCGCCACGGTCATGAGTTCATACAATCATCTGAACGGTCCCAAGGCCGGGCAGAACAAGCATTTGATCCGCGAAATCCTGAAACAGGACTGGGGCTTTGACGGCTTTGTGGTCTCGGACTGGGGCAGCGCGATGGACGACGGGGTGCAGGCCGCGAACGCCGGGCTGGACCTGGAAATGCCCACGGGCAAGTTTTACGGCGCGAAACTCAAGGCTGCGGTGGACGAGGGTAAGGCGCCGGTCGCGGCCATTGACGAGGCGGTTACGCGCATGCTCCGGCAACTCTTCCGGTTCGTGGGACCGGACTATGACCAGGGATATACCCAGAAAAATATCGCCGGGCCGGAGCACACGGCTTTGGCGCGGGAGGTGGCGAGGAAGAGCATGGTGCTGCTCAAGAACGAGGGTCAGGTTTTGCCGTTCACCGGGATCAAGAGCCTGGCGGTGCTGGGCCGGCTGGCGGAACAAGACAACCTGGGCGATCACGGTTCCAGCCGCGTCACCCCGCCCTACAAGGTCACCATCCTTCAGGGCCTAAAGAAAAACGCGAGCGGGATCAAGCTGTCTTATTCCGCTTCCGCAACGGAGGCCGAGGCCTTGGCGAAGAATGCGGATGCGGTGGTGGTAATTGCCGGTCTGGATTTCAACGATGAGGGCGAGGGCCATGACCGCAAAGTCATGGGTCTTTCGGAGGAACAGATCGAGTTGATCAAGACCGCGGCCGCGGCCAACAAAAGATGCGCGGTGGTCCTGGTCGGCGGCTCGGCCATCACCATGGAAGGCTGGGTCGAACAAGTCCCGGCCCTGCTCATGGCCTGGTATCCCGGCATGGAAGGCGGGAACGCGCTGGCGGAAATCCTGCTCGGCCAGGCCAATCCCTCGGGCAAGCTGCCGATCGTTTTCCCGCAGCGGGAGGACCAGCTTTTTCCGTTTGAGAACAAGGCCGCCAAGGTCGAATACAAAGGGTTCCACGGCTACCGCTGGTTCGAGAACAAGGGCCTCAAGCCGCTGTTCCCGTTCGGGTTCGGGCTGTCCTATACCGAGTTCAAATTCGGAAACCTGAAACTCTCGGGCAAAAGCATTCCCAAGAGCGGCAAACTGACCGTGTCCGTGGATGTCGCGAACATCGGCGAGCGGGCCGGGGAAGAAGTCGCGCAATTGTATGTGGGCTATCCAGGCTCCGTGGTCGAGCGGCCGGTCAAGGAATTAAAGGGATTCCAGAGGATTGCGCTGGACCCGGGCCAGACCAAGACCGTTACTTTTGAACTGAGCGCCCGGGACCTGGCTTATTACGATACGGTAAAATCGGCGTGGCAGGTGGAGGAAAGCGGCTACAATGTTTATGTTGGGCCATCATCGTTAAAGGAAGACCTGCTCATGGGTTCTTTCAAGGTGTCTGGAGCCTAAAGGAGACAAAAATGGTGAAGATAAAAATCCAGGGTATGTTGAAAAGATTTGTCATCGCCGGGATCGCAGTAGCCGCGCTGCTGCTGGTCAATTATGATTCTGCTTTTGCGCAGCCCGGCTCGGCCATGACCGTGTCGCGGCTCCGGTGCGAATACAAGACCGACCCGCTCGGGATTGACGAGGCCAGTCCGCGGCTGAGCTGGGTTCTGGAATCGAACCAGCGTGGGCAGACGCAAACCGCCTATCGGATCCTGGTTTCGAGCAGTCGTGATCATCTCGACCTCAACCAGGGCGACCTCTGGGACACCGGCAAAGTCGCCAGCGACGCGACCATCCAGATCCCATATCAAGGCAAATCCCTCAAGTCCGGCCGGCAATGTTTCTGGAAGGTGATGGTCTGGGACCGCGACGGCAAGCCCTCGAACTGGAGCGCGCCCGTGTTCTGGAGCATGGGCCTGCTCTCGGAATCCGACTGGAGCGCGCAATGGATCGGACTCGACTTGCCCTGGCAAAAGGTCAGCCGCCGGCTCTATCAGGCGCTCACCTTCCTGCCCACGCTCACCGGCTCGCAGGGGAAAATTTATCTGCCCACACCCTACCTGCGCAAGACCTTCCAACTCGACAAACCGGTCCAGCGCGCCACCGTTTATGTCACCGCGCTCGGCCTTTATGAACTCCACATGAACGGGCGCCGCGTGGGTTCCGACTACTTCACGCCCGGCTGGACCGATTACAACAAACGCGTGCTCTATCAAACCTATGATGTCACCAGCTTGCTGGTCCCGGAAAACACAAATGTCATCGGGGCGATTCTTTCCGACGGCTGGTATGCCGGCAATGTCGCGGGCCGGGGCCAGCGCTTTTACGGCAGCAAGCTCCGGCTGCGGCTGCAAATGGAAATCGAATATGTAGATGGAACCACCCAGAGGGTTGTCAGCGATGCCAGCTGGCTGGCCAGCCATGGCCCGATCCGGGAGGCCGACATCCAGGCCGGAGAAACCTACGACGCCCGGCTCGAAATGCCCGGCTGGAGCGACGCCGGTTTTGACGACAAAAACTGGAAACCCGTGGCTGTGGGCTCCGAGCCCACCGGCCGCGTGCTCGCCTACCCGGGCATCCCGGTGCGCAAGATGATGGAAATGAGACCAGTCTCCCTTAATGAACCCAAGCCTGGAGTGTTTGTGTATGATCTCGGTCAGAACTTCGCCGGCTGGGCGCGCCTCAAGGTGAGCGGCAAGGCCGGCGACAAGGTGGTCATGCGCTTTGCCGAGCGTCTCAACCCCGACGGCACCATCTACACCGCCAACCTCCGAACCGCCCGCGTCACGGATACCTATATCTTGAAGGGGAACGGCGAGGAAATTTGGGAGCCGCGCTTCACCTATCATGGTTTCCAGTATGTGGAAGTCGCCGGGTTCCCGGGAAAACCCGGGCTCGACGCCATCACCGGCGTGGCGCTCTATAACGATCTGCGCGCCGCGGGCAGTTTCGAAACCAGCAGCGCGCTGATCAATCAGATCTACTCCAACCTGCTCTGGGGACAGCGCTCGAACTATTTCGAAGTGCCCACCGACTGCCCGCAGCGCGATGAGCGCGCCGGCTGGATGGGCGACGCGCAGGTCTTCATCCGCACCGCGGCCTACAACATGAATGTGGCGCCGTTCTTCACCAAGTGGATGGACGATGTGGAAGACGCGCAAGGCCCGGAGGGAAATTTCCGCGACACCTCGCCCGCCATCTTCACCGGCACCGCCGCGGCCTGGGGCGACGCCGGCGTGATCTGCCCCTGGACCATCTGGAAATTTTACGGCGACACCCGCATGATCGAAAAGCACTACAACGCCATGAGCAAATGGATGGACTTCCTCAACCGCCGCAGCCCCGATTATCTAAGCCCGGCGCTCGGGGCGTACGGCGACTGGCTCAACATCGCCGACCCCACTCCGGTGGATCTCATTTCCACCGCTTATTTCGGATACGACGCGAAGCTGATGTCCGAGATGGCGCGGGCCGCAGGCAAGCCGGCTGACGCGGGAAAATATTCGACCCTTTACCGCGAGGTCGGCGCGGCCTTCACGAAAAATTTTGTCGGCGCCGACGGCAGGCTCAAGGGCGATTCGCAGACCGGATACCTGATGGCGCTGAAGTTCGGCCTGGTCCCGGACGGCCAGAGGCCGGCCTTGGGGAAACGCTTGGTTAGCCTGATCCAGGCGCGCGACAACTACCTCTCCACCGGTTTCCTCGGCGTGAGCCTGCTGATGCCCGCCCTCACCGAACTCGGCCGCACCGACCTCGCATACATCCTCCTCAACAACACCGGTTTCCCCTCCTGGGGATACGAGATCAAGCTCGGCGCCACCACCGTCTGGGAAAGATGGAACGGCTACACCGAGGACAAGGGGTTTTACAACCCCTCGATGAATTCGTTCAACCACTACTCGTTCGGCTCGGTCGGGGAATGGATGTTCTCCGAACTGGCCGGCATAGACACGGACGGCCCGGGGTTCAAGCGCATCATGATTCATCCGCATCCGGACGGAGACCTGACCTGGGCCAAAGCGAGCTACGATTCCATCCGCGGCCCGATCGCGGTTTCTTGGAAAATCGAGGGCCAGGACTTTGTCCTGGACCTTTCTATCCCTGCCAACACCACCGCGACCATATTCATCCCCGCCTCCTCCCCGGACCAGGTCCTTGAGAGAGGTTTGCCCGCGCAAAAATCCCCCGGCGTCCGTTTCCTCAAACTAGATTCCGGCAATGCCCTGTTCGAAATCGGCTCGGGGAGCTACAACTTTGTTTCCAAAAATGCCGGGGCAAACTGAGAATTTTTTTGATAAGAGCTTAAAGGATTAAAAGCATAAGGGAAAAGGGGCAGAGGAAAGGGGAAATCTCTGTGCCCTCTGTGGCCTCTGTGTTAAAACGCTCCAGCGGCTTTGGGATCGGCCTACGCGGCCTTGATTTTGCTGAAGATGAGGATGTCTTCCTTGGGGATTTTGCGGCCTTCGGACCGGAGCGCGACCAGATGCGACTCGATGGCTTCGCGGGTATGGGCCAAGGTTTCCTCGATGGTCGCGCCCTGGGAGAAGCAGGCTTCAAGGGTCGGGACCTCCGACCAATAACCGCCTTCCTCGGCTTTATGGATGATGACGGTGTATTCCATGTTTCGCTCCTTATTCATAATAGCTCAAGAAAACGCGCTTCGCTAATGCCCGCTTTCCGGATCGCGGTTTGGAGCAATGAGTAGGGGCGACCGGCCGGTCGCCCTTACGAGGCTGGAAGCCCGCACCACCATTCACTAGGGCTTGAAGGTCTTGAACGGCCATCCGTCCGGGGCCGCAGTCACGGTCCAGGGATAGCGCTTGGGATCGAGGTCGTCGGTGGCCAGGATCTGCGCGCCGAAGGACATGGCTTTCTCGTAGCTGTTCTGGTCGTTCAGCCAGTAGCAGCGGCTGACAAAGCCAGCCTCCCGCGCGGCTTTGGCAAAGGGGTTGGCGCGCGACATGTTGACGAAGATTTGGTCCGGGAGCAGTTGCATCTGGAGCGTGGTCTGGGCGTCGCTGGCAAGGAAGAAGAGATCCGAGTTGCGGTCATACGGGAGCAGGGCGAAGGTGGCGTATCCGCAGGTGATGACCAAAATAAATTTGCCGCGGAGATCCTTGAGTTTCGGCCAGCCGCATTCAGGTTTGGTCACGGATTCCTGGAGGGTCGTTGCGGAAGGGCAGGCCGCCATCAGGTCTCGGGGTTTAAAGATGGATTTGGCCGGGAAGGATTTATCGAACATGGCGTTCAAGCCCGCCTTGTCGGTCAGAGGACTGACATCGAAAAAAATCGTCACTACTTCATGGTCCGGCTCGGCCTGGTGGAACTTGACCACCTCCGCGAAACATTCGGAAAGGGTGTCGCAGACCGTGGCATCGCCCTTGAGGTTGTGATATACCCACCAGTCGCCTGCGGGCGCCTTGGGCTTCTTGTGAATGTCGAACTCGATGGCGCGGATGCGGAAGTCCTTGAGCTGGGTCATCAAATCTTCTTTGCGCTGGTAGGAATTGTGCGAGGCCTTTTGCTGGACCTGGTTGTAGCGCAACTCCTCCCGTTCCGCGCTCCCTGCCCAAGCAAGCAGGAGCGGGACTACGAGCAAGGAGGGAAGAATGATAAAGCTGATTAAACTGATTAAGTTGATTAAGGTGATTAAGCTGATCGAATTGGGAGCTTGCGGTGGAGGGGTTGCTCGTATTGTGCGCTTAATCAATTTAATCATCTTAATCATTTTGATCAGTTTCCCCGGTTCGGCGCCGCCCGCAGCACGATGAGGGTGATCTCGGCCGGACAGTTGATCCGGAACGGCCAGCCGACCGTGCCCAAGCCGCGCGTGACATAGAGACTCTGACCGTTCTCCTGGTAAAGTCCCAGGGTCCGCTGAAAGCCGATCTCGGCCAGGCCGGGTCCGTGGAAAGGCAGGCGCAACTGTCCGCCGTGGGTGTGCCCGGAAAGAGTAAGCGCGACCGGGAGGCCGATGACCTTGTCAAAGGATGAAGGCCGGTGCCCGAGCCAGATCAGGGGAATCCCCTTGGGTGCCCGCGCCACCAGTTTGGGT
>CAIUDS010000461.1 GCA_903897985.1 uncultured delta proteobacterium | reverse complement strand
TGCGAGGGCCATTTCGGAATTTACCAGCCCCTTTCCGCGGCCGAGCAATACCTCCGAAGCTATTTATCCTGACTGCCTTAGCCCCTCCTCTCCTTGCCAAGACCAAAGCAGGGTTTATGGCATCTAATAAGAACGGAGGTAAATAAAAATGGAGGCAAACTACGAGCGCGAGTTGAGATTGAGTCTGGTCACGCTGCTGGCGCGGATCACCATGGCCACGGTTTTTTTCTTTTTCGGCTTGGGTAAATTCCTGGGCGGTTACATGAACTTTGTGAATTGGATGCTGGGCACTTTCAAGGACGCCAAACTGCCCCCGCATTTCATGCTCGTCCCCTTCACTTATGTCCTGCCCTTTGCGGAAATCACCTTCGGGCTGCTCCTGTTGGCCGGGCTGTTCACGCGCTGGACCTTTTTCTTCGCGGGCCTGTTGATCGCGGCGCTGATCTTCGGGCAGATTCAACTGCAACACGCGGATCAAGTGGCTTCGCATCTGCTCTATTTCCTGTCCATTGCCACCGGGCTCTGGGCCTCGGAGGGCAACCGGTTCTCGCTGGATTATTTTTTGCAAAGGAATCGGGACTAAAGTCCCTCGCACATTTAATGCTGGTTATTCCGCGGCGCTGACGGGCACGGAGAACGAGAGGGTGGTTCCGACCTTTTCAAGCGAGACGACCTGGGCGGTTCCTCTCATGGCCAGGAGCAAACGGGAGGCGATCATGATGGTCCTTTGCTTCTTCTTCTCCTTCTCGTCCAGCTGGGAGTATTGCGGGGAAAGCTCGCAGGACAGGCCGTAGAAGTCCTGCTCGGTTTTCTGGATGCCGGTGGCGGTGAGGGAATAGGTCAGAACCGGTGAAGGCTTGAGAGAAAGATCCACGCTGAGGGCAAGGATTTCGCCGGTCGGGGTGAGGTCGAGGAGGTAATCGAGGAAGATGATGAGGATGCGGTTGATCTTGGCCTGGTCTCCGACCAGGTCCGGGAGTTCCTTCTGATCGGACCGGAAGAGAAACACCCCCTGGGTGTCGGCGCGTCCGCGCAGGGAGCGGATGGCGAGCTTGAGCAGGAGCGCGGGCTGGAAACGGTTTCGGGCCAGGCGGATTTCTCCGGAGAGGATGGGCGAGATATCAATCAGGTTATTGAGGGCCGCGACCGCGTTCCGGACCAGGTCCTGGGGATTCTGAAAAAACTTGTCCGCGTCCGTGGCGGCAGCCGGGTCCCCGCTGAAGAGCATGGCGATCTGGCTGAGGGGGCGATAAATCTCGTCGAGCAGGTTTTGAAAAAGGGCCCGGTTGAGATGCCGGATCATTTCATGGTCGCGCTCGGGCCGCAGACTGATGATCGCGCCGGTCATCTTGTCTTCCTTCAGAATGGGGTCCATTTGCGCGGAATAATGCCGATCATTCCCGGAGATGACGAACTTGAGGCTGCGGTTGGATTTTCGCATCCGCGCCAGACCCTCCATCAGGCCCGCGGAAAGATTGTTGGGCAGAATTTCGTGGAGATTCCTGCCAATGGCCAGGTTTAAATCCAGTTCCAGGCTCTCCTCGCCGCGCGGATTCAGGTAGACCAAAACCCCCTTCGGGTCGGTGATCAGGATCGGCTCGTCCAGGTAAGCCAGCGCGGTGCTGGTCGTGGACCGAAATTTTTTTATCCGGTCTATGCCGCCCAAAGGCTCACCCCTGCCCTTTCAGCCTGAGCAAGCCCAGGGTCATGAACTTTTTCAGAATATAAAACGCCTGGAACGGCGGCATGGGCGCCACGGAAAGGATATCTCGAAAGCTGTCCTCGCCATTGAGCAGCGACAACATAAATCCCTCTTCCTCGTTCAGCCGCAAATCCATGATTTTCGAGGCGCTCCCCGCGAGCAGCGGGGCCTGGTCCAGACCTCCGACCTGATTCAGAAAAGCCTTGAACAGCGCGGCCTTGCTCAGTTCGAGGTAAGACCGATAGACCGAATTATCCGGCTCCTGCTCCAGCAGGCCCCCAAAAAGAAGAAAGGCCTGGTCGGGCTTGCCCGCCAGCAGGTGCTGCTTGCCCAAGCCGACTTCTTCTCCGCGTGTTTGGGTTGGTTTTTCCAACGCCGAGACCACGGGTTTGGCGCGCTCGGGCCCGAAAGGCTTGAGGTTAAGCTTCTCCTGCCAATACGGCCCGAGCTCGATCGAAAGATACTCCCCGGCCACCTCGTTCTCCGGGTCCAGCGCCATCACCTGCCGCCACAACTCAACCGCGACGCTGGTCTCGCCGATGCCGTAATGATAAAGACCCTGCTCGAGTAGCTTTTGGACTCTGCTATCCTTTTCCATCTCCCCTGTTAGATTATTGTAGCAGATTTTTCGCAGGCAGGCCAGCAAAAACTAAAATCCCCGGAAATGGCGGGGACTTCGTCGAAAAAGCCTGTCCAAGATGCGCCTCAAGATATTGACAATCAACGATAAATGATTAAAATCTATCCCAGTAAGGGCAGGTTGGAGGTTTATAAAATGCCCACTTACGAATATAAGTGCGGAAAATGCGGCACCATTGAAGTGACCCAAAAAATCACGGACCGGCCGCTGAAAAAATGCCCGGACTGCGGGTGCAAAGTCAATAAACTGATCAGCCAGTCCTCTTTCCACCTCAAGGGCTCCGGCTGGTATGCCACCGACTATAAAAAGGGCGACACCGGCGGAAACGGCAACGGCAAGAAGAAGCAAAAGGAAGAGCAGGCGGCTCCCAAGGTGGAAACCGCAAAGGTCGAGCCGGCAAAGACTGAGTCGGCCAAAACCGGCGGCTCAAAAGAAAGCGCATCGGCAAAATAGGGGCAAGTGGTCAGGGGTCTGCTAAAGAATTCGTTCCCGAATTCCGAATTCCGAACTCCGAATTCCGAGCATAGTTAAATGCCCAAGCTCAATCAAGGCAGAATCGAAGTCGAGCTCAAAGCCTGGGTGGACGATCTTCCCGGGCTGCGGAAAAAAGTCGCTCAGATTGCCGGCTTCAAAGAGGAAATCATCCAGCACGACACTTACTTCACTTTTGCCCATGCCCAAGGCTACCAGAAGCAAAGGTTCCGCCTGCGCAAATGCGGAATGCAATCCATCGTCACGGTCAAAGTCCCGGTAGCGTCACCCCTTGTGGGTGACTTTTATGAATCCAACCATGAATTCGAGTTCGAGGTTTCCGATCCCGAGGCTTTCAAGGTTTTCTGCCGCGAGTTCGGCTTCCGGGTCTTGATTGAGAAAAATAAGCGGGTGCAAAAATATCAATTAAAAAAAACCGCCTCCAGGGGATTTCCTCTACCGGTCATCATCGAACTCAACCAGGTTGAG
>CAIUDS010000460.1 GCA_903897985.1 uncultured delta proteobacterium | reverse complement strand
TGCTGGAGAAGCTGGAGGGCTTTGACCGGGGGGTAAAATATATCCTTGAAAAGAACCGCGCCTCGACCGACCACCAGGGCGTGCACGGCCTGGTCGCCGATTTCATCGAGACCCAGCCGGGATACGAACTGGCGGTCGAGGCCATCCTCGGCGAGCGCATCCAGGGCGTGGTGGTGGACAGCCCGGCGCAGGGCCTCCAGGCCATCAGCGCCTTGACCAGCGAGTCCGCGGGCCGCGGCACCTTTATCCCGCTCGCCTTGCGCGCGCTCGAGTCCGCGGGCATCCCCGAGCATATCCGCGCCGCCGGCGCCCGGCCTTTGTCGGAACTGGTGCAGGTGCGCCCCGGGTTCGAAGCGGTGGCCAATTACCTGATCGGTCAGTCGGTCCTGGTCAACGATCTCAACCAGGCCGTGGAACTCTGGAACCAAAACGGGTTCAAGGGCGCCTTTGTCACCCGCGACGGCGCCGTGCTCGACCCGCACGGGATTTTGAGCGGGGGCAGCAAGGATCAGACCGGGTTCTTAAGCAAGAAGCGCCAGCTCAAGGAGCTGGAGGATGAGCGGGCTTTGCTCAAGACCCGGCTGGATCAGGAGGAAGGCGAATTGAATTTCCTGAGCCGCCAGGCCTTGGAGCAGGAGAAGGATTTGGAGCAGGCCCGGAACCGCAAGCACAACCTCCAGCTCGAAGTGCTGAACCAGGAAAAAGACCTGGCCTCGGCCACGGAGGAGTTGAACCAGAAGACCGAGTCCCTGGGCAAGCTCAAGGAAAGGTCCCTCGAGCTCGGCGACCAAGTCGGGAAAATGAGCCGCGAGCAGGCGGAAGTGGCGCGCCGCAAGACCGAGATTGTGTCGCAGTTGGAAAGAATGAAAAACGAGAACGACACGCTCAAGGTGGAGATGGAGTCCAAGGAGCTCGAGCTGGCGCGCTTGGAAGAGGAACGCGCGCAATTCCGGGCGGACCAGGCCGGCTTGAAGGAAAAGATTTTTGCGGTGGAAGAGGCGCGGCAGCGGTTCGCGAAGTCTTTGGAGGAAATGGCGGCGCGGTCGGAGCAGCTCCACGCCGAGTTGGCCGCGGGAGAGACCGGGCTGGTCGGCATCCGGGACCGGCGCGTGCAGCTCTCGGCGGAAAAGGATGGGCTGCTCGCTGCGTTGGAGGCCCAGGCCGCGAAACTTTCGGAACTGGAGCAAAAGAAAAGGACGCTCGATCAGAATGTGCTCGAATTGCAGGGGCGGCTGAAGGAGACCAATCGCTCGACCCAGGAGCGCCAGTCCGAACTCAGCCAGCTCTCGCTTGATTTTGAACGGGCCAAACTGGACCTCGATCATCAGAAGCAACTGCTGAACGAGATTTACGCGGAAGACCTGGACCAGGTGGCCGAACGCTTGAAGCCGACCATAGACCTGGCCGGGTTCCAGCTCGAGCCCAAGCAGGCGCAGGTGGAAGAACTCCGCAGACTGATCCTCCGCATGGGCGAGGTCAACCCCACCGCGCTCGAGGAATACAAGGAAGTGGAGGCCCGTTTCAGTTTCCTCAATAACCAGGAGTCCGACCTGATCTCCGCGCTCACCAACCTCGAAGCGACCATCTCGCGCATGAACCAGGAATACCGCAAGCAGTTCAAGACCAGCTTCGAGGAGGTCAATATTATTTTTCAGGAACTGTTCCCCAAGCTGTTCGGAGGCGGCAAGGGCATGCTCGTGCTCACCGACGAGAACAACCTGCTCGAAAGCGGCATCGAGATTGTCGCCCAGCCACCCGGAAAGAAACTGCAAAGCCTGTCGCTCCTGAGCGGCGGCGAAAAATCCCTGGCCGCGCTGGCGCTGATTTTCGCGCTGTATCTGAACCGGCCCAGCCCGTTCTGCCTGCTCGACGAGGTGGACGCGGCGCTGGACGAGATCAATGTGGACCGCTTCAACCAGTTGCTCCGCAATGTCTCGGAGAAGTCCCAGATCCTCCTGGTCACCCACAACAAGCGCACCATGGAACTCGCGGACCTGCTCTACGGCGTGACCATGGAGAAGCCGGGCGTGAGCACCGTGGTCTCGGTCAAGCTGGAAGAAAAGAACGGCTGAGTAACATGGCCGGCCTGTTCGATCGTTTCAAAAAGGGCCTGGCCAAAACCCGCGAACTGCTCAACACCAATCTCGGAGACCTCTTCACCGCCGGCAAGTCCGTCCGCCAGGTGCGCGAGCAGCTTGAGGAAATCCTGATCAAGTCCGACCTCGGCGTCAAGACCAGCGCCAAGCTGATCGAGGAACTCGAACGCAGGGTGAAAGGCGAGGCCGACCTGGAACAAGTGAAGCAGGAACTCCGCGCGGAAATTCTTGCCATCCTTAAGCCGCTCCAAAAACCGCTCGCGGTCCCGGCCGCTCCCAGACCTTATGTGATCATGGTGATCGGAGTGAACGGGACCGGCAAGACCACCACCATCGGCAAGCTCGCGCTCCGGTTCAAAAACTCGGGTCTCTCCGTAATCCTCGCCGCGGCCGACACCTTCCGCGCCGCGGCCAACCAGCAACTCCAAATCTGGGCCGAGCGCGCCGGCGCCCAACTCGTCTCGCATCCGCCCGGGGCCAGCCCGGCCGCGGTCTGCTTCGACGCTCTCGAGGCCGCGAAAAAAAACTCCGCGGACCTGGTCATCATTGACACCGCGGGAAGATTTCACACCCGCGCGAACCTGATCGAGGAGCTAAAAAAGGCGAAACGCGTGACCGAGAAGGCGCTGGGGAGAAAAATTGACGAGATCCTGCTCGTGCTCGACGCCACCACCGGCCAGAACGCGCTCGAGCAGGCCAAGATTTTCCAGAAGGAAATAGAAGTCACGGGCATCGTCATGACCAAATTGGATGGCACCGCCAAGGGCGGCATCATCGTCCCCATCGCCGACCTCTTCCAGATCCCCATCCGCCTCGTGGGCATGGGCGAAGCCATCGAAGACCTCGCCGACTTCGAGGCCGAGGAATTTGTCCAGGCCCTGATCTGAATCCATTTAGGAATCCATTTAGGGTCAGATCGTCACCTTACACTTAAGGCGAAACGGCTATGGCTTCCGCATTAAACTTTCCAGAACTGCTTCCGGTTTCGGGAACAGTTCGGGCTTGAGCGTATGCGCTTCGAGCAGGTGGTCATAGGCGGCTTCGGGCTCGTTAAGCCGGAGCAGGGTGAGGCCGAAATTGTAATGGGCCTCGGCAAAGTCGGGCGCGTAGAAGAGCGCGCGCTGGTAATAGCTCCTCGATTCTTCCGGCTTTCCGGACAGGGTATAGGCATTGGCCAGGGCCAGTTGCGCCTCCGGATAATTGGGCTTGATCGCAATGGTGTCCTCCAAGACCGGCACCGCTTCGGCATACCGGCCTTTCTCGAGCATGGCCAGACCCAGGTTGTATCGCATGCTCGATTTGATCGGGCGGTCGTTCCACTTCCCCAGATGCGCATTGCTCAGCCAGCCGAAAATCCCCGCCATAATAATCCCGGCCACCAACAGCTTCCATTTCCCGCCCCGGGCATAATCGCTCAGGCGCGAGAGCGCCAGGGCCGCAAAGATCGCCAATTCCGGGAACATCTTCATCCGATAGCGGCTGATGACAAAGAAAAGCGCGATGGAAAAACCGTAACTGAAGACAAAAATCACCAGATAGCGGCTGCGCCGCTCGCGCAGGCCGAGCATGATCCCGAGCAGGGCGAGCGGCATAATCAGGCCGAGATGGAACCATCCCAGCTGGCGCAGGATCGGGATCCGCTCGCGGTGATAGTCCTCGTCGCGGTCGTTGGACACGGTGGTTTTATCAATCAGGAAATAGCATTTCTTGAGCATGAGCGCGCAGGCGGCTCCGGGATGCTTGAGCATGGACCGGATCGTCTGCCCGATCCAGAAGCTGCTGACCTCGCCCTCCTTGACCGGATGGCCCAATTCTTTTTCCACGAGATAGTTCGAGACCAGCCAGACATCCTCGCGGAACCAGGGATCGTCTTTCATCCGGCTCAAAAATTCCCCGTCCAGCTCGCGCCGGAAGAGCGGCAGCGCCACGGTCCGGCCGTCCGCGGCCGGGCTGTTCCCGATCCAGAAATTGATCCCGTCCTGCGAAGCCACCAGCACGAAGTCGCGCGCGACCAGCAGATTGCGCGCCGTGACCGGCAAGACTGGCAGCGCGGTGAACACGAGCAGGATAAGCGCGTTGCGGTATTGTCTTCTCGCAATCCACCAGATAAAAACCGCGGCGGAGAAAAGCAGGAAATTGGGCCGGAAAACAATGGCCAGGCCGCAGACCAGGCTGCTCACGATCAGCCACCCCCTGCCCTGCCCCGCTTTGAAGGTAAGCAGGTAAAGCGCGAGCAGGTTGAGAAAAGTGGCGGAAGAGGTGATGAGGAGTTCGCCGTCGAAATAGATGGAGAGCCAGAAGCAGGCCACGATCAAACCGGCGAGGATCATGACCCAGCGTTTGTTGGTCAGCCGGAACGCGAACCGCCCGGCCAGGGCCGCGGTGAGCGAGCCCAGGATGGCCTGGAAAATCCTGGGCGCCCACAGGCTTTGCCTGCCCAGGGATTCCAGAGCCGCCAACAAATAGAAATAGGCGGGGCTGCGGAAATAGGCGCGGCTGCCGAGCCCGAGTCCGGACAGGATGCGCTCGGCCATGCGCTGGTGGGACTCGGGGTCAAGGAACAGCAAATCCCAGTAAGGGGAAAGAAAATATTGGCGGAGGTAGATCAGACGGAGCGCAAGCGCAACCGTAAAAATCCCGAACAGGATCAGGATTTCGACTGGGGATCGCCGTTGGTCCGGAAAATTGTTTGCCGTTATTTCTCTTCCTTTTCCTGTTCTTTCTGCTTCTTGGCGTTGGCCACGACCTTTTCCGAGATATGCGGCGGGATTTCCTCGTAGTGCGAGAACTCCATGGTGAACACCCCGCGGCCGGAGGTCATCGAGTCGAGGTCCGGCGCATATCTCAACATTTCGGACATGGGCACCTGGCCCTTGATCGCCTGCATATTGCCGTGGCGCTCGACCCCGGCGAGCCGGCCGCGGCGGCGGTTCAGGTCGCCGGTGATGTCGCCGACGCAATCGTCGGGCACATTCACTTCAACATTCATGATGGGTTCGAGCAGGATCAGGCCGGAGGCTTCGGCCGCGGCCTTGATCGCGAGCGAGCCGGCGATCTGGAAGGCCATGTCCGAGGAGTCCACATCATGATATTTTCCGTCATAGAGCTTGAACTTGATGTCGGTCACGGGGTAGCCGGCCAGGAGGCCCTTCACCACCTGGTCCAGCCCCGGAAGCCCCGTGCTGAGGCGAGCGCTGACTGCCGTCATGGCCTGTCCCCGAAAGGTGTCCGTCAATATGTTACCCGGCGGCGGCCCGCGGGGGAAGCGGCGACTTGGCACGTCG
>CAIUDS010000459.1 GCA_903897985.1 uncultured delta proteobacterium | reverse complement strand
GGCAAGCAGCACATGGCTGGGTTCGAGCGTGCCGCTGGAGCAGGCGCTGCCGGTGCTCACGGCGATGCCCTCGGCGCTCAGGCGGAGCACGATGGACTCGCCCTCGATGTATTTGAAGGTGACGCTCAGGGTGTTGGGGATGACCTTTTCGGGATGGCCATTGACGATCAGTTCGGGAATTTTCGCCACGATCCCCTGCCGCAGTTTCTCGCGCAGTTTCCAGATCCTCGGGATTTCCGTGTCCATCTCCTTCATGGCCAGTTCGCAGGCTTTGCCCAGGGCGACGATGCCGAGGTTGTTCTCGGTGCCGCCGCGCAGGCCGTGCTCCTGGTGCCCACCCTGGAGCGAGGGGCAGACATAGACGCCTTTGCGGATATAGACCGCGGCCACGCCCTTGGGGGCGTAGATTTTGTGGCCGGAGAGGGAAAGGAAATCCACGCCCAGGGCTTTGACATCAATTTTGCTCTTGCCCATGCCCTGGACCGCGTCGGTGTGGAAATAGATTTCGTGCTCGCGGGCGATCCTGGCGAGTTCGACGATGGGCTCGATGGTTCCGATCTCGTTGTTGGCATCCATGATGGTTATGAGCACGGTCTGCTTGGTGATGGCTTTGCGGAGCAGTTCGGGGTCCACCAGTCCGAATTTATCCACCGGCAGCCAGGTGACCTTGAAGCCCTGGCGCTCGAGGGTGCGGAGCGGAACCATCACCGAGGGATGCTCGATCTGGCTGGTGATGATGTGCTTGCCCGGGTGCGCATTGGCGGACTTGCACTGGACATCCTGGCAGGTCACGCCCTTGATCACCAGGTTGTTGGATTCCGAGCCGCAACTGGTGAAAACGATCTCGTCGGGATGGGCGTTGATCAACGCGGCGACCTGCTTGCGGGCGTCCTCCACGGCCTTGCGCGCCGCCTGGCCGAAGAAGTGCTGGCTGGAGGCGTTCCCGAACAAATCGAGGTTATCCATCATGACCTGCTTCACCTGCGGGTGAAGGGGCGTGGTGGCGTTGTTATCGAGATAGACTTTGCGCATTTAACCCTGCTCCTTTTCCTTGTGCGTGTATTTGGCGAGAATTTTTTCGATCTCCGGCGTGCAGCGCACCCCGCCGCACTCGCCGGTGGTGGCGCCGGTGGCCTCCGCGATCATCTTGACCGTGTAGGCCCCATGCTGGATCGCCTCTTCGATCTTGTCCTTGGTGATCTTCTTGCACTTGCAGATATAATCGCCTTCCTCCGCCTTCACCGGCTTGATCCCGAGATAATTGTCAATCGCCTGGTTGATGGCCTCGGAGGCCAGCACCGAGCAATGAATTTTGTGCGCGGGCAGGCCGCCCAGGGCGTCCGCGATCTCCTGGTTCGAGACCTTGCGCGCGTCGTTATAATGCTTGCCGATGATCATTTCCGTGGCGATGCTCGAGCTGGCGATCGCGGAGGCGCAGCCGAAGGTCTTGAATTTGGCGTCAACAATGATGCCGTTCTTATCAATCTTGAGCCACATCTTCATGATGTCCCCGCACACCGGGTTGCCCACCTCGCCCATGGCGTTGGCGTCCGGGAGTTCGCCCATGTTCCGGGGATGCTGGAAATAATCTATGGTTTTATCGCTATACATTGAGGCCCAACCTCGCTTTTGCTATAGAAATAGTCGCTTACTTAAGGTAATCATTTATAGGTTCCCGTCAACTTTTTTCCATGATTTCCAGGAGTTGTTTGGCCCAGGTCCGTTGCTGCCGGACCGGGTGATAAATCTTGGTCACCGCTCCGGTCAGCGGGTCGAACCTCCGGATATAGCCCCGCTGCTTGGGCCGGGCATACGCGGACAGGCTGACCGCGAAGTCGCCCTCGGCTAGGTCCACGCGATGCAGACCCTGATCCTGCGGCCGCACATAGATGGTATATTGCTGGTCCAGCACGATTTTTTCCTTCAACTCCAGTTTCACCTTGTCCTCTGAAAGCCACTCCTTGATCTCCCAGTTCTCGACCAGGAGTTTCCCGAACCAGCACCCGGTCACGCCCAGGGCGTTATGGTCATGGATGAAAACATCCGAGCCCTTGGTCCAGATCGCCATCCGGAGCGAGAAGCACCCGTCCGGCTCCCGCCAGAGCACTACCTCGTTGTTGAACAGGTTCGCGGACTGCTCGCGCAGGAAATGGATGTCATGGGCGAGCAATTCGAGCACCTTCTCCAAAACGCTCCGGTCATTGAGCAGGGACTTGAGCGCGTTGCTGGCCATGCGGAATTCCAGCGATGGTTTCTCGTCAACCTGGAACCCCTCCCGCAAGGCCGGAATATAATCATCCAGCCCCAGCCTTTCTTCCAATAATGTCATCGCGTCATGCCCTCCTGATTTCTTCGTCCACCGGCTTTCGATACAAGGCCAGGATGCCTTGATCCTGGAAAAATATCTGCGTCAGCTCAAAGCCCTTTTTGTCCCGGGTCTTGAACAACTCGATCAATTCCGCGTATTCCGGATAGGTTTTTTCCACCACGCACCTGCCCTTTTCCCGGCAGGCAAAAATACGCTTTTGCTCGCCGGGCTTCTCCTTGAAGCTCGCATACGGATAAAACTCGAAACTGTATTGCCAGGACATGTGACACCTCCGTTTAGTTAGATGTCGGACTTCAGCTTTCCATTCTCCGGGCCGTCCGGGACGGTCATAAATATTCCTCCGCCTTGATGCCCGCGGCTTTGGCCAGATTAGTCAGGTTCATGACCACCTGCGGATGCAGGGGGATGCCCAGTTTTTTCCGCTCGTCCTCGAACTCGAACTCCGGCTCGCCATGGATGTAAATCCGGTCCTGGCCCTTGGCCTTGGGCGAGTCCTTGATCGCGGTGAGCGCCTCGTCCATCGTCTGCCCGAACTCCGCCACCGGCCTAAACCCGTCCACCCTCACGGCCATGAAAAAATGTCCGACATTGCTCGGCTCTTTCCGCATGCTCATCAGGCCTTCCTGCTTGGCCCCGTAGTTGGCGTTGGAAAGGATCGCGGAAAGGATGTCAACCATCATGGCCAGGCCGTAGCCCTTGTGCCCGCCCAGTTCGCGGGTCCCGCCCAAAGGCGCGAGGTTGCCGCCTTTCACGATTATGCTCGGGTCGTCCGTGAACTCGCCTTTATCGTCATAGAGCCAGCCGACCGGGATCTTTTTGTTGTTTTTCAGGGCAATCTCGATCTTGCCGAGCGGCACGGCGCTGGTGGCCATGTCCAGCACAAACGGCCGGAGCCTCCCGGTCGGAACCGCGAAGCTGATCGGATTGGTCCCGAGCACGCCCTTGGCGCTGAAGGTGGGCGTGACCATCGAGACCGCGTTGGTCATGACCAGTCCCATCATGCCTTCCTTTAGCGCCATCATCGAGTAATAGCCGGCGATCCCGAAATGGTTCGAGCGCCGGACCGAGACCAGACCCGCGCCCGTGGCTTTCGCCTTCTTGATCGCGAGTTCCATCGCCAACTTTGACACCACCGGGCCCAGGCCGTCATCTCCGTCGAGCAAAGCCGTGGACGGCAGCTCGTGCACGATTTTGATGTTGGGCTTGGGATTGACCGTGCCGTTCTTGAGCTTGCCGATGTAATAGGGCAGCCGCGAGGCCCCGTGCGAGTCTATCCCGCGCAAGTCCGCGGCGATCAAGGCCTCGGTCGAGACCTCGGCATCCGCCTCGGGCAGACCCGCGGCCACGAACAACTTCTTCATCAACTCGAAAAGCTTCTCAACCTTCACTCGCTTAAACTCTTCCATCTCATCTCCTTAAATTGTGCGAGCGAGCTTGCTCGCGACAAGGGCGCAGCCCTTGACCTCACTGTGCGGGAGACTTTCCTGTCCTCCGTAGCCTTGGCGAAGGAGGAAGTCTCCACAGGCGGGGCAAGCCCCGCCCCTACTGTGCGAGCGCATGTCGCAATCCATGTCGCAATAATGTCGCATTACTTCACCTTTTCCGAAGGCCGATACCGAACCGCGGGTCCAGCCCCTTCCTCGATAACCAGCCCCGCGCGGACCATCGCGCTTAAATCGCGCTGGAGGGTTCGCCGGCTCAGCTTCGGATACAT
>CAIUDS010000458.1 GCA_903897985.1 uncultured delta proteobacterium | reverse complement strand
CCGGAAAAGCTGGTCGCCGCGGCCTGCGCCATTGTCCATGACGGGGCGACCGCGGCCCAGGCCAAGAAGCTGCTTAAAGGCTAGTTCCATTTTCCGAGGAAGGAGGAACGAAAAGAGAGGGTCAAGAACTACTCTTTTGTTGGAATGCAAGGGTCCTGCCCGGAAAAAGGCATTTGACAAAAATACCCAATTGGGCAAAGATAATATCAGGAGGAATTCCCGTGAAAGCGCTGGCTAAAAAAACCGCAAATTCTAAAAAGCCGGATGCCGGTAGTTTGGAGAAGGTAATCAAAGAATTGTCCCCGGACTTAAGGCAGGAAGTCCTGGACTTTGCCCAGTATCTTCTTTCCAAAAGAAAAAAGCCCAAGAGGAAAAAATTTAAAATGGACTGGGCCGGCGCCTTGAGCGAATACCGGGATCAATATACCTCTCTGGAGCTTCAAAAAAAGGCCCTGGAATGGAGAATTGAGAGTGCTGTTCAGCATCACCGGGGTTAGCCTGGAAGGAGAATAATAATGCAAAGTCTGGAACAAAAAATCAAAGCCCTTCCTCCGGAAGAGCAGAAAGAAGTGCAGGATTTTGTGGAATTTTTAATGAAGAAACGCCGGACAAAAACCCGGAAGGGCAAAATGACCTTTAACTGGGAAGGCGCCTTGTCTCACCTGAAGAAAAAATATAGCTCGGTTGAGCTTCAACATAAAATTAGCAGGGATTGGGGAAAAATTTGAAATTCCTGGTTAACACCAATATCTGGCTGGAAATTTTGCTGAAACAGAGCCGATCCTTTGAGGCCAAAAATTTTCTCCACCGCGCGGAACCGGGAACCGTTTTCTTGACCGATTTTTCTCTATATTCCATCGGAATTTCCCTGTTTGATTCCAAGCAATACGAAACTTACCATAAATTCGCCGAAGATATTATGGTCCGGGGAAATGCCGGGTTGATTCGCAATGAAATGATGGACTTGGAACAGATGGCTTTGGCATGCAAAGAATTTGGGCTGGATTTTGATGACGCCTACCAGTATGTCGCCGCGGATAAGTATGACCTCGACATTGTCAGCTTTGACCACGATTTTGACCGGACCAAACGCGGCAGAAAAACGCCTGCGCAACTGATTAAATAAATGACAGACTTGAATCTTTTTGAGCTTCTTGCCAGATATTCAAATCCGACTGGATATGAGAATTTCCTCTCCATCGGCCTCGCTTGGTGCTTGGAAAATGACCAAGAATTTAAAAAATGCTTTTTTAAGAAAGTTTTGGACGTAGAAGATTTTGAGGGATGGGTAATAGAAGTTCAAAAAGCAATTAAGGTCGGAGCCAGGACTAAATATCCCGATTTGCTTCTATCAAATAATGGAAGATGGTTGATAATTGAAGTTAAGGCGGATGCAGGTATCAGCTATTCCGCTGAGGAAGGGGCCGAAAACCAAAATATAGATGAAGAACACAAATGGAGAGATCGGCTTAGCTTTTACCGCGAATGGCTTGATGGCCAAGGAACGAAAAGTAAAGATGCCTTGCTCTTTCTGCTGACGCGCGATTATATTGATGAACATGATTTGTTAATAAAGAAATCTGAAACGAGGATCATCTATTGGAATGCCCTTGGCGAAATCGAAATAGCGGATTTATCCGAAATCGCAAAACAATTTATTGTTTATCTAAGGGAGGAGATCATTATGGAAAGCATGCCCCTTGATATTTGTGAGAAGCTAGATGATTATCGTAGATTGACAGATACCATGGGTAATTATATGCAGTATAGTTATTCAAAATTGAAAGCGGAGTATCATTTTAAAGAAAATACCGGTATAAACCGCGGAAGCATACATAGTGGTTATTTTTTTACTACTATCCCTTTGAGGTTAACCGTAATGGTGTCAAACTACCAGTCATGTATTTTGGATTTTATCTTTCCAAAGAATGGGGAATCATACCAACGATTTGCCTGAAATATAATGAAATACCAGATGGAGTTTTAGGTTATATAAAGTCAAATTATGAAGAAGGGGAGGAAGATGATTATCGAATCTATGATTATAAGGGAAAAGCTTTAGAATTTTATGGCGAATTTTCATTGGAAAAAGAAAATACTTTTGAAATACAAAGAGAAAGATTTGCTAAAGTGTTCATTGAGATGATAAATGAACTTGTGACTTTTGGCGAAAGTTTAAGGGAAAGGGGAGGTTCCTAATGAGCAAAAGATTTTGGGTTGAGATCAAGAAGTGGAACAAGAACCTGGTGACGGCGGCGCTGGAAAGCGGGGCGCATGCGGTCTGGGTGGGCAAGGGCCTGAGCGCCAAGGTCAAGGAACTGGGGATCATCGCCACCATCGCTCCGGACGGGGACTTGAAGCCGGGCCGGGATGTGCTCGAGGTCACGGTGGACTCGAAGCGGGACGAGGAAAAAGCCTTGCGGGCTCCGGCGTCCAAATATGTGGTGGTGCGCACGCATAACTGGAAGGTGATCCCGCTGGAGAATTTGATCGCGGCGCGGTCCAACCTGGTGGCCGCGGTCAGGGACAGCAAGGAAGCCCGGCTGGCGCTCGAGATCATGGAGTGCGGAGTGGATGGGATCCTTTTGAACACCGCCGACATAAACGAGATCAAGAAAACCGGCAAGTTGGTGCAGGAGCAGGGCGAGAAACTGAAACTGGTCAAGGCCCGGATCACCGGGCTGAAGCAATTGGGCATGGGCGACCGGGTCTGCGTGGACACGGTCACCAACATGAAGCCGGGACAGGGCCTGCTGGTCGGCAATTCCAGCTCCGGCCTGCTGCTTGTGCACGCGGAAAATGTCGAGACGCCTTACTGCGCCCCGCGTCCGTTCCGGGTCAATGCCGGGGGCGTGCATGCCTATGTGCGCGTGCCGGATGGCAAGACCGCTTATCTCGCGGACCTGACCGCGGGCGATGCGGTGCTGGTGGTGGACAAGCGCGGGAGGACCGAGGTGGCCTATGTGGGCCGGAGCAAGATCGAGAAGCGGCCGATGCTCCTGGTGGAAGCGGTTGCCCTGGGACAAAAAATTTCGCTCATCCTCCAGAACGCCGAGACCATCCGTCTGACCAGCCCCTCGGGCGAGCCGGTGTCCATTGCCCAGCTCAAAAAAGGCGACCGCGTCCTGGCCTATCTGGACGAAGCCGGACGGCATTTCGGGATGAAGGTGAAAGAGACCATCACCGAGAAATAGAACCGGGGCTGACAGATTGATAAGAAACTCCGCATCCTCCTATTATTGTGATATAATTAACTAATGTCCATGAAGTGGGCTGCAAAAAT
>CAIUDS010000457.1 GCA_903897985.1 uncultured delta proteobacterium | reverse complement strand
GGTCAGGGGGCAGTTGCAGGTTGATTTCCCGTATTCAGAATTCCCAATTCCGGATTCCAGTTTTTGCTCCTCTCCGGCGCAGGAGAAAAATATCAGGAAATCTTCTTGACTTGGGAAAGGTTTTGAATAAAATAAAGCCAAACGCGGCGGGTGGTTTAGGTTCAAGCCGCTGATTGAAACGCGTTATGAAGCTTCGGCAGTCTGTCAGGCATCCGGAAGTAATTTTTTCAGGCAGCAGAAGGAGGTCAGGGTGAAGGGCATCGCAATGAGAGACCACAAACAGGATCGGGTAACCGGATTCCCGGTTAAACCGCCTTCCATCCAATTTTCCGCCCCGCCTCTTGCAATCGCCCCTCTTTTTGTTGTAAAATCAGTGCGGAAACTCGCAACCAATGGACTGGCAAATTGTCTAAAAATCACTATATTAGAATATAAGGATAGGTGGAAGTTGGGCGGGGAGTGTAGGAGTAATTAATGAGCACAAACGGCCATCATGCTTTGGACGATAGCCTGATCGGAAGACTGGTCAAACAGTCCGGCCAGTCGGTTTCCCATTGTTATCAATGCGGCAAGTGTTCGGCCGGTTGTCCCTTGGCCGCGGACATGGACTATCCGCCCAGCTTGATCGTCAGGATGCTGCAGGTGGACCTGCCCGGGTTCGAGGAAAAAGCGCTCGGTTCCAAAACCATCTGGCTGTGCCTGGCGTGCGAGACCTGCATGGCGCGCTGTCCGAAGGAAGTTGACCTGCCCAAGATCATGGACTTTTTAAGGCAGGAAAGTTTGCGGAGAGGGCTCGAACATCCGGACGCCAAGAAGATCATCTCTTTCCACAAAGCCTTTCTCGATTCGCTGCAATACACCGGCCGGTTGTTCGAGGTCGGCTTGGTCGCGGACTACAAGGCGCGCAACCCCATGACCGCGTTCCAGGATGTGTTGGTCGCGCCCAAGATGTTCCTCAAAGGCAAGCTCAAGCCGTTTCCGCACATGATCAAGGGCCGGGCCGCCATTGGGAAGATTTTCGAGAAGGCCCGCAAGAAGGAAACCGGCAAATGAAGCTGGGATATTTTCCAGGCTGCTCCTTGCTCGGCACCGGCCGGGAGCTGCAGGACTCGCTGTTCGCGGTCGCGAAAAAGACCGGGCTCGAGTTGAGCGAAATCCCGGATTGGAACTGCTGCGGCTCCACTGCGGCGCATAATTTGAGCCACCTGCTTTCGCTGGCGCTGCCCGGCCGGATTCTGGCGCTGGCGGAGCAGGCCAGCCTGCCCGAGGTTGTGGTTCCTTGCTCTGCCTGCTATAACCGCCTGGCCGTGGCGCAGCACGAGCTGAACGAGAGCGAGGAATTGCGCAAGGAAATCTCGGAATTGATCGAGATGGAATATAAAGGCACGAGCAAAATTTTGAATATCGTGGAGACGCTGGCCAAACTGTTCAGTGGCGCGGAACCGGTGAAGGTTGAGCAGCCGTTCGGGCGCAAGGTCGCGTGTTATTACGGCTGCCTGCTCGTGCGGCCGGCCAAGATTTTGAAATATGACCGCGCCGAGGACCCGCAGACGATGGACGAGCTGATGCGGAAAATCGGGGCGGAGCCGATCGAGTGGCCGGACAAGGTGGAATGCTGCGGCGCGGGTTTGAATGTGACGCGCACGGACTTGGTCGCGAAGCTGTCGGGCCGGATCGTGGAAAGCGCGGTGAAACGCGGGGCCGAGGCGATCATCGTGGCCTGCCCGATGTGCCATGCGAATCTGGACATGCGGCGGCCGGAGATCGAAAAGGCCATGGGCAAGAAATATCCGATCCCGGTGCTTTACATCACCGAGGCGGTGGGGCTGGCGCTGGGCATCGGCGAAAAGGAATTGGGATTGCATCGGCATATGGTGCCGGTGGTTTTCACGGAAAAGCCAAAGCCGGCCGAGCCGTCCGCGGCTCCGGCGGAGAAATCCGCGGGAGCGGAGGAGTAAGATGTCCCGCATTGGAGTTTTCATCTGCCACTGCGGCGAAAATATCGCGGGCACGGTTGATGTGTTCAAGGTGGCCGAGGCCGCGGCAAAGATGCCGGGCGTGGTCCATGCGGTGGAGTACAAATATATGTGTTCGGACCCGGGCCAGAGCATGATCAAGGACGCGATCAAGGAAAAGAAACTTACCGGGGTGGTGGTCGCGGCCTGTTCGCCCCGGATGCACGAGCCGACCTTCAGACGCGCCTGCGCCGAGGGCGGGTTGAACCCGTTCCTTTGCGAAATGGCCAACATCCGCGAGCACTGCTCCTGGGTGCACCCGAAGGAAGAGGCAACCACCCAAAAAGCCATCGAACTGGTGCGCATCCAGGTCGAGAAGGTCAAGCGCAACAAGCCGCTTTATCCGATCAAGGTGCCCATCACCAAGACCGCGCTGGTCCTCGGCGGCGGCATCGCCGGCATCCAGGCCGCGCTCGACATCGCGAACGCCGGGCACAAGGTGATCCTGGTGGAAAGAAGCCCGAGCATCGGCGGCCACATGCTCCAGCTCTCCGAGACCTTCCCGACGCTCGACTGCTCCCAGTGCATCCTGACTCCGCGCATGGTCGAGGTGGCGCGCCACGAGAACATCACGCTCTACACCTACTCCGAGCTTGAAAAGCTGG
>CAIUDS010000456.1 GCA_903897985.1 uncultured delta proteobacterium | reverse complement strand
GGCGTGAACATCAAGTGCCGGGTGCGGGTCAACGGGCAGGAGGCCGGCTCGCACCGGGGCGGTTACACCGCGTTCGCCTTCGAGATCACCGGCCTGGTCAAGCCCGGCAAGAACCTGATCGAGGTGCTGGTGGACAACTCCTTTGACCGCGAGATCATGCCGCTCTACTGCGATTATAATTTCTACGGCGGCATTTACCGCAGCGTCTATCTCATCTCCACCGCAAAAAGCGCCATCGCGGTGACCGATTTCGCCTCGCCCGGGGTCTATCTCACTCAGAAAAAGGTGAGCGACGATCAAGCCGAACTCGAGTTCCTGGCCCGGGTGTCCGCGGCTGACGCTTCGGGCCTGACCGTGCGGTTTCGAGTAATGGACGCGACCGGCACGGAAGTTAAGACCGCGGACGCCGCTCCCGCCCCGAAAGGACCATGGCTGGAGGCCACGGTCCAGCTTAACCTTGACCATCCCCATTTGTGGAACGGGGTCGCAGACCCCTATCTTTATCGGGTCCGCGCCGAGCTGCTTAGCCAAGGCCAGCTGGTGGACGCGGTCGAGCAGCCGCTCGGCTTGCGCTATTTCCGGGTGGACTCGGAGCAGGGATTTTTCCTGAACGGCAAGAACTACCGGCTCCACGGCATCAACCGCCACCAGGACCGCGAGGGCAAGGCCAACGCCATCAGCGACACGGACCAGGAAGAGGATTTCGCGCTCATGGCCGAGATGGGCGTGAACGCGGTCCGGCTGGCGCACTATCCGCAAGCCGACCTGGCCTACTCCATCTGCGACCGCCGGGGCATTGTGGTCTGGGCCGAGCTGCCCTTTATCGGACGGACCGGGGACCGCACCGGGATTTTTTTGAACAACCAGAATTTCCGCGACAACCTGAAGCAGCAGTTGGTCGAACTCATCCGCCAGAACTACAACCACCCCGCGATCATCTTCTGGAGCTTGTTCAACGAGCTGTCCCCGCCGGGCGACCCGGTCCCGCTGCTGCGCGAGTTGAACGCGCTGGCGCATGAGGAAGACCCATCCCGGCTGACCACGGTTGCGACCATGCTGGAAGGTAAATTGGACGATGTGACGGACCTCACCTGCTGGAACCAATACTGGGGATGGTATTACGGTTTTGTGCAGAGTTTCCCGGCCTGGGCCGATGACCAGCACAAAAACCACCCGGAGCGCCGCCTGTGCATGAGCGAATACGGCGCGGGCGCCAGCGTGAA
Organism: uncultured delta proteobacterium; assembly: GCA_903897985.1. Lineage (GTDB taxonomy): Bacteria > RBG-13-61-14 > RBG-13-61-14 > RBG-13-61-14 > DRUE01 > CAIYYW01. The sequence goes on along the minus strand of CAIUDS010000456.1, from coordinate 668 downwards.
CCAGCACTCCGAGTTCAACCGCCCGGTCCTCACCACCGGCCACTGGCATCCCGAGAATTACCAGGCCTATTACCATGAACACATGTGGCGGGCGATTGACCAGCGGCCTTATTTCTGGGCCAGTTTCCCCTGGAATATTGCCGATTTCAGCGTGGTCAAGCGCGATGAGGGCGACCGGCCCAACATCAATGACAAAGGCATGATCACCTTCGACCGCAAGATCAAAAAAGACGCCTTCTATTTCTATAAGGCGAACTGGAATCCCGAGCCCATGATCCATATCGCCAATAAGCGCTTCTTCGAACGGCAAAGCCCGCTGATCGAGGTCAAGGTTTATTGCAACGCCGGGCCAGTCCTACTGAGCGTGAACGGAAAAAAAATAAAAATGCAGCCCCAGGGCTATAGCATCCACACCGCCAAGGTCTTGCTCAAGCCAGGGAATAATGAGGTCATCGCCACGGCCAAGACCGCGGACGGCCGGACGCTCGAGGACAACTGCGTTTGGAAATTCGGGAAGAAATAGAAACGCGCTGCGCGTTCCTGCCGCTGACCGTCTAGCAGGGTGTTGAAAAATTCCCTATTCTTCCTGTTTTTTCTCCTTCGACCATGTTTCAACTAGACTTCAGACCATTTGCGCTTGCTTTATTTCGGTCAACTCATTCAATTTT
>CAIUDS010000455.1 GCA_903897985.1 uncultured delta proteobacterium | reverse complement strand
GCTAAAGGCAACCCTGGCCGGTAGCCACGCCCGCCTCGCCAACCCGCTGCTGCCGACCCGGAAGCGCTAGGGTAGTCCTTTAAGTTGTGATGCGGGCCTCCGGCCTGCAAACGGCAGGCAGGATGCCTGCGCCACAATTTTTCCCCCCTTAACCGGCTATCCGGAAAACTTGCCTTTGCCCGCTTGGCGCTTCTTTGTTAAGCTAAATTTTGATGGGAGCGGGCAAAGTTCATATCCTGAGCCTGGACGCCATGCCTTACGCGATGGTCGAGCGGTTCAAGCACGAATGGGGGCTGAAGAATTTCCTCCGGCTCGAGGCCGGGGGCGCCTTTGCCCAGGGCATGATCGCGCCCGGCCCGGACATCACCACCCCGCCGGCGCACGCGGCGCTCGTGTGCGGGTGCGGCGCGCTCGAACACGGGATTTACAGCTTCGAGGAACCGGCGCTCGAGAACGGGGCGCTGCATCCCTGGAAGAAGCGGAGCGGGTTCAGTTCGAGGCGGCTTAAGGCCGAGCCGCTCTGGATCAGTTTTCTCAAGGCCGGGAAAAAAGTCAGCCTGGTCCATTTCCCGCTCTCGATCCCGCTCGAGCCTTACCTGAGCGAAGCCAAGTTCGGCGCGGACTTTTCCGACCGGCTCACTGTGATCGAATCGTTCGACCAGCGGCTCTCGTTCGAGACCGTGCGCAAGGACATTGGCACGGACTCGACTTTCAAGTTCTCGCTTGCGGACAAGACCAAGCTCGAGCTGCCGGCGCGCGCGCCCATGAAGACCGAGATGACGATTTTGCCGGACCATCGGGCGGGCCTGGCGCGGATGCGCTTCCCGCCGGACGCGCAGTCCGAGCCGGACTATTATTTCATCGCCGCGGTCCACCGCATCTGGAGCAACCGTCCGGAAGTCGCCCAGGCTTATCTTGACGCGGCCGGACCGTTCCTGGGCGGGGGCGGGTCGTATTCCTACTGGCATGACAAGCTGGGCCTCAAGATCGTCAAGGGCGGGACCGGCAAGGCCGAGGCCCGGGTGGCGCAAAGCTTCGAGCTGGTGGGCGAGCATTTCCAAAAAGGCATCCGCTTCGCGCTCGAAAAAGTCGAGCATGACATCGGTTTCTATTATTTCCACGGGGTGGACCTGGTCCTGCATCTCTGGATGGGCCTGCTCGATCCCGAAAGCCCGGCCTCCAGCCCGGAGCTGCGGGAATTGCTTTGGCCGATCGTGCGCCGCGCCTTCGAGCACGCGGACCGGATCGTGGGGCTGCTGCTCGAGGCTTCGGGACCGGAAGACCTGGTCGCGGTGGTTTCGGACCACGGCATGGCCCCGATCGAGAGCACTTTTTTTCCCAACCAGGTCCTGCTCGAAGCGGACCTGCTCCGATGGGACACGAAGAAAAACGAGCCGGTGCTTTCCGAGAGCCGCGCGGTTTATCATCGGAGCAATTGCGGGTATATAATAATCGTCACGCGGAGCCGGGGCGGGCCGGTGGAGGATGGCGAGGCGCCGGAGCTGGCGAAGAAGATCGAGGCACTGTTTGGCAAATACCTGGGCGCGGCCTTGGCCAAGGTGGAACTGGTTTCCGAGCATCCGGAGTTGCCGGGCCTGGGAGAAATTTTTCTCACGCCCGTCTATAAGACCGGGCTTTCGCAGCGGCTGGAGGGGAAAATCCTGGAACCGGGGAAATACGGCGGCCAGCACCATTTCTGGCCGGAGCGGGAGACCATGCAGGCGATTTTATATTTGAAAGGCCCGGGGGTGCCGGCGGGACTGAGGCTGGGACAAAGGAGCCACTTGGAATTTGCCCGGACCGTTGCGCATCTGGCCGGGGTGGCGGCGCCGCGGGACGCGAGGTTCGGGCCGATCAAGTTTTAGGAGGGGAAGATGGATGCGAGCACGGAAAAGTTTTTGAACCAACTGCGCGAGGAGTTGAAAAAGGACCTGGGGCAAAACCTGCAGGCGCTGATTTTATACGGGAGCCTGGCGCGCGGGGATTTCGTGCCGGGCCGGAGCGACATCAATTTGATGCTGGTGCTCAAGGTGGTGGACAGCGCGGCCCTGTTCTCGGTCGGCCGGGTTTTCCATAAATACCGGCGTCATCGTTTTGCCACCCCCGTGGTCACAGACCAAGGCTATCTGGATAGCTCGGTGGATGTGTTCCCGATCGAGTTCGAGGAGCTGAAACGGCATCATCGGCTGCTCCACGGCGAAGACCTGATCTCGCCGCTGTTGATCTCGCGGCCGCAGTTGCGGCTCGAGCTCGAACGCGAGTTCAAGCAGAACCTGCTCTGGCTGCGCGAACTCCTGATTGAATACCCGGACCTGTCCCGCGAGTTCATGAAGGGCCTGCTCAACGCCGGCCGCTCGCTTTATACGCACCTGCGCGCGCTCACGCTGCTCCAGCCGGAGCCGGAGCAGAAGCAGGAACTGCTCGAGCGAGTCGAACATATCACCGGGATCAAGCTGCCCGCGATCAAATGGCTGATCCTGCTCCGGATGCAGCCCAAGCCCCCCAAAAAGGCCGAGGTTTTGAAAATGGTCCAGAAACTGCTGGAGGAGACCGCCCTGCTGGCCAGATTCATTGACCGCGGAGAGCGCTGAAAATTATGAATGATGAGTTATGAATTATGAAAGGATAGAAACGAAAGACCGTAAACCCAAAAGCTCTTTGCGCCCTTTGCGCCCGCTATGAATAAAGCGGTGAGCTCAAGGTTCCGCGTTCCGAGATGAAGTTCACTTGAGTTCCGGCAGATATTGTTTAAGCATGTCCTTGACCGGCTGGAATTCGGGGAAGCGGTTCAGGTACCCGCGCAGCACGGTATATTCCGCGGGCATGAAGTTCAGGTATTCGGGCTTGTGCTTGACGAGGTCGAGGAAATAGAACCTGCCCACCACCTTGAAGGCGCGGTGGAGGACGCACAGGTCGAACACCCGCCGGTACCCGGCCGCATCCAGCGGCTGGAATCCCTGCTCGGACAAGCGCTGGAAATAATAGGTAATGACATGCTCGATCAGGCCGTTGCCCAGGATCAGGCTGGTGTCGCGGTCATAGAGCAGGCAGGCCAGGTCATAGGCATACGGCGCCATAAACGCGTCCTGGAAATCAATCACCCGCACCCGGCCCCCGGTCATCATTAAATTGTCAATGTGATAGTCGCGGTGCGAAAGGATATAGGGCGCGGCCAAAAGTTCGCTCACGATCAGGTCAAAGCATTGTTCGAGGAGTCGAGACTCCCCATTTTTTAGTACGGGGCCTAATCGCTTATCTAACGCCCATTCCCGGAAATGCTCGAGCTCCCACCGGAGCAGCTTGCTGCCAAATTTGACACGGAAGCCAATAAACCGGGGGTCACGGAGTGACCCCGCGGTCAGATGGATCCGCGCGAGCTCATCCACCGCCAGCTCGAACAGCTTGAAGCGGGCAGACATGTCTGCCTCCATTATAGCGTCCCTGAGCAACACATCTCCCAGGTCCTCGATGAAGATCAGGCCGGGGTCCGCGTCATAATGATATAGCTCCGGCACCGCGACCCCGGATTTCTGGAAATGCTTGAGCACACTGAGGAACGGCAACTCGGTGATCTTGAACCCGTCCGCCACCACTTCTTCGATCCCCTGCATCGGGTTCGTATCCTTCAGCACCATCACGATCATGGAAGCCGGTCCGGGCTTGCTCAGGGAATTGCATTTCAGCCGCAGGTATCCGCGGTTACTGGCCCCACCGGGCAGGCCGGTCAAATGAAAATGCTCGCCCCAGCCGAGTTGTTTCAGGTCTTTGACCATCGCTTGATAGACTTGGCCTGGATTGACTTCCAGCCGTTGACACACCTCTTCCCAGCTCAATACTGCTCCTTTCGACTGCCAGAAATATAGTCCAAAACCGCAGCCGTTTCAAGTCCTGCCCGCACCCGATTCGGGTCGCGCAAAAAACCTTTGCAAAACCCGAAAAGCTATGGTAGTATAGGCAAAAATTCTTGGGGGTAGGCTATGTCTGGACATTCAAAATGGGCTTCCATCAAGCATAAGAAGGGTAAGCTGGACGCGAAACGCGGCCAGCTCTTCACTCGGGTCATCCGCGAGATCAGCGTGGCGGCAAGGATCGGGGGCGGCGACCCCAACATGAACGCGCGCCTGCGGACCGCGATGTTGGCGGCCAAGGCGGCGAACATGCCCAAGGATAACGTCACCACCGCGATCAAGAAGGGCACCGGCGAGATCGAGGGCGTTCATTATGAAGAGGCCACCTACGAGGGATACGGCCCGGGCGGAGTGGCGGTTTTGGTGGAAATCCTGACCGACAACAAAAACCGGACTTCGTCGGAAATCCGCAAGATTTTCTCGCGCGGCGCCGGCAACCTGGGCGAGTCGGGCTGCGTGAACTGGATGTTCCACCGCAAGGGGCTGCTGGTGTTTGACAAGGCCGGCGTGACTGAAGACCAGATCATGGACATCGCGCTCGATGCGGGCGCGGACGATGTCAAGGACTCGGAATCGGTCTGGGAAGTTCCCTGCGCGCCGGAGCAGTTCGAGGCGGTGAAAGACGCCTTTGAGAAGAAGGGGATCAAGCCGACGCTGGCGGAGATCTCGATGCTGCCCGATACCACGATTTCGCTGACCGGGAAGGAAGCGGAACAAATGGTGCGGTTGATGGAGTCCCTGGAAGAGGATGAAGATGTTCAGCATGTTTACGCTAATTTCGACATTTCGGAAGAGGAACTGCAAAAGATCAGCGCCCAGGCGGGATAATGCGGGTGGTTGGCTTCGATCCTGGCCTTCGGATTACCGGGTTTGGGGTGGTGGAGAAGAATGGAAAGGGCTTGGAGGTGGTTTCCGCGGGCGTGATCCGCGTCCGCGAACAGCAGGACTTATCCCTCCGGTTGAAAGAAATCTATCAGGGCGTCAAGCAGGTCCTCGATGAGAACCATTGCGACCAGGTTGCGGTGGAGGAACTCTACTCGCACTATAAACATCCGCGCACCGCGATCCTGATGGGCCATGCGCGGGGGATGATCTTCCTGGCCGCGGCCGAGTTGGGGCTGCCGGTCACGAGCTACAGCGCCCGGCGCATCAAGCAAACCCTGACCGGAACGGGTTCCGCCCATAAAATGCAGGTGCAGCGCTCAATCCAGGCGCAGCTTTGCCTGCTGAAATTGCCCGAGCCCGCGGATGTGGCGGACGCGCTGGCCGTGGCGCTCTGCCATCTCAACCGCGCGGAAAAGGATTTGAGGAGTTATTGACTTGATTTCGAGGATTCGGGGCAAACTGATCTCGGCCGGCGAGAGCCGGGCGGAACTGAAATGCGGATTCGTTACCTACGAGCTGATGATCCCGGGATACCTGGCCGCGGAGCTGGCCTCGCAACTGGACGAGCCGGTCGAGTTTTTCACCCTCGAATATTTGGAAGGCGCGGGCGGGAATCAGCCCATCCCGCGCATGGTCGGGTTCGGCTCGGAGACCGAGCGCGAGTTTTTCGAGACCCTGATCTCGGTTCCCGGCATCGGCGTCCGGACCGGGCTGCGCGCGCTCCAGATCCACCCCTCCCGCTTCGCCCAGATCATTGACGCGAACGAGCCGGCCCTGCTCGCGGAGCTGCCCGGCATCGGCAAGAGGAGCGCGGAGCGCATCATCGGCGAATTGAAGGACAAGGTGGGGAAGTTTGTGTCGGGCGCGGGCGAGCGGCCGATGGCGCTGGGGGAGGAAGAGTTGACCGCGGTGGCGGTTTTGATCGGGCTGGGGCTGCGCCGGGGCGAGGCCGAGGGGATCGTTAAGAAGTTGAAAGCGCGGGGGATCAAGGAAAGCGATGAACTGGTGCAAACCGCGCTCCGGGAGCGGGGCCGGAAGGCCGCGGAGGTGGTCCGATGAGCGTGGAGCGGATCATCAGCGGGAAGAGCCTGGGCGGGGTCGAGGAAAAATATAATCTGACTCTGCGGCCGAGCAAGCTCGCGGAATATATCGGCCAGAAAGAGATCATCGCGAAGCTCTCGATCAGCGTGCGCGCGGCCAGGGAGCGGCAGGAACCGATCGAACATACGCTGCTCTATGGCCCGCCCGGCCTGGGCAAGACCACGCTCGCCTTCATCATCGCCAACGAAATGGGCGCCCGCCTGATCGTGAGCTCGGGCCCGGCCTTGGTCCGGCCCGCGGACCTGCTGGGAGTGCTCACCAACCTCGAACGCGGCGACATCCTGTTCATAGACGAAATCCACCGGCTGGCGTCGCCGGTCGAGGAATACCTGTATTCGGCCATGGAGGATTTCCGGATTTCCATCAACCTGGACAAGGGCATCTACAGCAAGGTGATGGAAGTGCCGCTCAAGCCCTTCACCCTGATCGGCGCCACCACCAGGAGCGGCCTGCTCGGCACCGCCTTCCGCGAGCGCTTCGGCATCCTCCATCATTTCGACTTCTACCCGCCCGAGGACCTGTGCGAGATCATCTCGCGCTCGGCCAAAATGCTCGAACTCGAGATTGACCGGGAGGCGGTCGCGGAACTCGCGATCCGCTCGCGGGGAACGCCCCGGACCGCCAACCGGCTGCTCCGGCGGGTGCGCGACTATGCGCAAGTGCACGGTGATGGCAAAGTTAACCGGGTGAACGGCGCCGCGGCGCTCAAGATGGAGGGGATTGACGAATGCGGCCTGGACCAGGTGGACCGGAAATTCCTGACCACCATCATCGAGTATTACGACGGGGGCCCGGTCGGGATCGAGGCGATTGCGGCGACGCTCAACGAGGAAGTTGACACGCTGGCCGATGTGGTGGAACCTTATTTATTGAAGGTGGGTTTCGTGATCCGGACGCGGCAGGGAAGAAAGGTGACCAAAAAGGCTTTCGAGCACCTGCGGCTGGAAATGCCCGCGGGGCAGGAGCACTTGTTCTGATGGACTCGAGGGTCAAGGAAATCGAGGCCCTGGCCTCGGCCGGGGAGAGGATCGAGAGTAAGGATTTTTCCGGCTTGGCCACGGCTCGCTCCTGCTCGGGATCGGCTTCTGGGTAGTGGCGCTCATGGGCGCGACCGGGCTGATGATCTGGGCCCGCAGGAGTTGGCTCAGCCGAGAAAAGACCGCGCTGTTGTGCGAGCGGAAATTTCCCGAGTTGAACGACGGTTTGATCAGCCTGGTGCAGCTTTCGAGCATGGTGGCGGAAAGGAAAACGGACTTTTCCCTCGGGCTGTTCGAGTTGCACCTCGAGCAGTTGGAGGAAAAATTAAACCGGATCAAGCTGCTGGAAGTCGCCGAGCCGAAACGGCTGCGCATCCCCGCGGGGGTTTTCGCGGGCCTGCTCTTGGGCTGGGTGGCGCTGTTATTTCTGGTCCCGGGGTTTCCCCTGGCCATGTCCCAGGCGCTGGCTTTGAAGGGCCTGTCCAGAGTCAAGGGCCGGGAAGCGCTCAAGGTCAGCCGGCCGCTCGAGCTCTACGACCTGGTCATGGACTATCAGTTCCCGGCCTATAGCGGCCTGCCCCCCCGGCATGTTGAAGGCGGGGACGGGTCGGTGAGCGGCCTGGTCGGCGGCGAGGTCTCGATTTCGGCGAAAAGCCCGATCGCGGCGGCCAAGGCCTGGATTCAGCTTTCCGCGGGCGGGTCCTCCCGCCGGCTCTCGGCCGAGGTCAAGGGCAAGGACATCCGGGCGAAGCTGGCGATCGGGCAGTCGGGACAGTACCGGTTCGAGGCGGAGGACAAGGATGGCAAGGTCTGGTCCGAGCCGGAGTTCAACAAGATCAGTTCGATCCCGGACCGGGCGCCGGAGGTGGAACTAGTGGCGCCGGACCGCGACCTGACCGTGAACGAGGAGGAGGGCATGACCGTCCGGTTCCGCGCGCGCGACGATTACGGGCTCGAGTCCGTGGCCCTGGTTTTTTCCAGCCGGGGCCGGGAAAAGCGGATCGAGTTGAAAAAGTTCGACCCCTCCGAGCTGGAGGTTGAGCGGGAATATAATTGGAACCTGGCCGCGGAGAACTTTTTGCCCGGGGAAAAGGTGGCCTATTATATCGAGGCCATAGACAATAATAATGTCACCGGCCCGGGCCTCGGCCGCAGCCCGACCCGGTATCTGGAAATCTTCAGCCCGCTCAAGGCGCATGAAGACATCATCGCCGCGGAGCAGGAACTGTTCGAGAAACTGATCGCGCTCCTCGGCAAAAGCCTGGACGCGGACCTGGAAAAAACGCCCGCGGGCAAATACTTTGAGACCGAGTCCGCGCTGTTGAAGCAGTTCGGGGAGGTTAAGTCATTTCTGGAGGCCTTGCGGCCGCGGGTTGAGAATGACTCTTATTCGGCGGACCTGATCAAGGAAGCGATCGCTCAGAGCCTGGACCAATACCGCAAGCTGATCGCGGACCGCGAGGCGGCTCGCAATGCCCGGAACTCGGCGCTCACGGCGCAACTGCGCAAGAACACGGTTTCGCGGCTCGAGCCGGACATCCTGTTCTGGGACAAGCAACTGCAGAAGCAGCGGATGGATTTCCTGCTCGCGCTGGGCGACAAGCTCAAGACCGGGCAGGAGGAGCTGGCCAAACTGATGGCGCAATACGCGCGGACCAAGGACCCGGAAACGCTCAAGCAGATCGAGGCCAAGCTGGACGAGCTGAAAATGATCTATTCGGAGTTCCTCGCCCGGATGGCGGAAATGGGGCAGACGGTTCAGGACGAATTTGTCAACCTCGACTCGCTCAAGAAACAGGGGGCCGGGGATGTGATGGCCAAGCTGGAGAAATTCCGGCAGTCGGTTCATGACAAGGATGTGAACGGCGCGCTTTCGGACGCGAATGATTTCATGGCGGCGCTGGACCAGATGCTGGGGCAGTTGAAAGAGGGTTCGGAGAAAATGGGCTCGAGCCTGTCGAAGGAGACCATGGCGGCGCTCGAGTCGGGGATGAATAAGCTGAAGGAACTCTCGGCCGCGGAGGAGAAGCTGATCTCGGAAACCTCGCCCATTTATCAGAAGCAGTTGGAAAACCAGGAGCGGGCCCTGGCGCAAATGGACCGGCAGAAGCAGGGCTTGCAGGCACAGTTGGATCAGTTGAGCCGGGCGCTCAAAGCGCAGAGCGAGCTCTTGAACAAACTCAATCCGCCGCAGGGACAGGACCCGGCAAAGGCGCAGGAGTTTTATAACGGCCGCAATCAGATCGCCAATACCCTCTGGCAGATGTCGCGCGAGTTGGAATACGCCAAGAAGGATCTCGAGCAGAACCAGGCCGAGTCCCTGAACCGGCGCATGGCCAATGTCGAGCAACAATTTAAAAACCTCAAGCAGACCTGGCAAAAGGCCTCCAAGAATATGCCCTCGTCCGCGCCCAAGTCCGAATTCGAATCCGCTTGCAACGGCGGCCTGGGCCAAGCCGGCTCGATCCGGAAGGACTTGGACGGGATGAGCCAGTCGTCAAAAGGCGGATTGTCGCAGGCCGACCAGGCTCGGCTGAACGGCCTGAGCAAGCAACAGGCCCAAGTCCGCGGACAGTTGGACCAACTCATGAAGGAACTGGGAGAGACCTTTGACCAGCTCCCGGTCAAGCCGCCCAAGGTGCTGGACCACCTCGGTCGGGCCGGCCTCAAAATGCGCGACGCCGAGGGCGAACTCGAGCTGAACAATCCGGACCTGGGCCTGAACGCGGAAAAAGAATCCAAGTACTGGCTCGAACAGGCCATGAACGGCATGGAAAAATTCATGGACAAGGTGAAGAAGAACGCCCAGTCCGGCGCCGGGGTGGGCATGAACATGCCCATGAAAGGGAGCGCCCGGGCCGGGAGCGGCCAGGGCCAGGAGGGCAGCGAGGGGTTCAAATCCGAGAATTTCGAACTCCCGGGCGCGGACGCCAACAAGAACCCGGTGGAACTGCGGAAAAGGATTTTAAAGGCGATGCGCGAGAATTCGCCCAAGGAATACGAGGACCTCATCCGCGATTACTACAAAAGGCTGGTGCAATGATGCGCAAACCCCTGAGAGCCATATGCCTCGGGCTGATTTTGGCCGCGGTTTTTGCCGCGCCCTCCAGCGTAACCCTTTCCGGCCTGATCGGCTCCGGATACGAGGCCCTGGAGGACTGGCGTTTCCAGGAAGCGGATGAACTTGCGGCCCAGGTCTCGGACCTGATCGGCCCGGACACGGATAAAGAGTCGGCCGCGACGGCTTACTATTTCCTCGGCCAGTACTGGTTCTATCATGCCGACTACCGGCGCGCGCTTTCCGAACTGGACCAAAGCAAATCGTCCTCGGGGAAGACGGACGCGGATTTCGACAAGTTTTACCCGCGGGTGCAACACCTGGCGGAGTTGTTTGCCGACGCGCAGGAAAAATCCAGCGCGCATTTCGTGATGAGATGGGTGAACCCGCGCGACGAGGTCCTGGTTGACTCGGGCCTGGAGGCTTTGGAGCAGGCCTACTCGGCGCTGGCCAAGGATTTCAACTACACGCCCCCGGGCGAGAAGATCCTGGTGGAAATCCTGCCCGCTCCCTCGGACCTGGCTCAAGCCGTGGGCCTGGACGAGAGCATGATCAAGGACTCCGGCACCGTGGCCGTGTGCAAGTTCCGGAGGCTGATGGTGACTTCGCCCCGCGCGCTCGCCTTCGGGTACGAATACCAGACCACCCTGAGCCACGAGTTGAGCCACTTTTTCATTTTCAGCCTGGCCGGCGAGCAGGTCCCGATCTGGCTGCACGAGGGGATCGCCAAATACGAGGAATCCAGTTATAAAAATGACCCGGGCAGGATCAATCCGGCGCCCAAAAGCTTCCTCGTCACCGCGATCAAGAACAACGAGTTGATCACTTTCCAGCAGATGTCCCCCACTTTCGCCCAGTTCAAGTCCCCCAAGCAGGGCCAGCTCGCGTTCGCGGAAGTGGAGACCTATGTGGGCTATCTCAAGCAGACTTGCGGGCAGGACTCCTGGTTCAAGATTTTCGATCTACTCAAGAAAGGCACGGGCGACCAGCAGGCCGTGGCCGCGGTTTGCAAGCAGCCCTTCCCCGCGGTCTGGGCGGGCTGGAAAAAATGGGTGCTCAGCCAGGGCTGGCCGGTGATCCCGGGCGCGGTGGTGCTGAAGCTGGAGTTCAAGGAGCAGGAGGGCAAGGAAGAGGAAGAGGCGGCATCGGACGAGGAACCGGGCAAGGGCTCGCAGTATGCGCGGCTGGGGGATTTGCTACGCGACCGGGGCTCGTATCGGGCCGCGGTGGTGGAATACAACAAGGCCATCGCTTATGAGCCTTACAGCCCCACGATCCTCAACAAGCTCGGCCTGGGCCAGCTCCTGGCCAAGGATTACCAGTCCGCCATCGCCACCCTGAACCGCTCCGCGCAAGTATATCCGGAATACAGCTCGACCTATTCCCGGCTCGGGCAGGCATATCTGGCCGCGGCCGATGACAAAAACGCCATCCTTGCTTTTGAAACCGCGCTCGGGCTGAACCCGTTCAATCCCGGGCCTTATAACAACTTGTATGGCCTTTACTCGAAGGCCGGGGACAAGGCCAAGGCCGACACCATGGCAAGAGATTTGGAGATTATTAAGAGGAAGAATAAATAGGGGTTTGGGATTGGGGGTTTGGGGTTGGGAATTCGGCCAACCCCCAACCCCTGACCCCCAACCCCCAATTAAGGGAGGAATAACTTGGAACAAGTAATGGAGATGCCCAAGGAAGAAGAACTCAAGGCCGTGAACGAGATGGGCCGGAGCCGGCAGGAAATCATCACCGAGATGCGCAAGGTGATCGTGGGACAGGATGCGGTGATAGACCTGTTCCTGATCTCGCTCTTCAGCCGCGGCCACGGACTGTTTGTGGGCGTGCCCGGCCTGGCCAAGACCATGATGGTCTCGACCCTCGCCCAGATCCTGAACCTGAGTTTCAACCGCATCCAGTTCACGCCCGATCTCATGCCCTCCGACATCACCGGCACCGAGATCCTGGAGGAGAACCAGGCGCGACAATGCCGCGAGTTCCGGTTCGTGAAAGGACCGATCTTCGCCAATGTCATCCTGGCCGACGAGATCAACCGGACCAGCCCCAAGACCCAGGCCGCGCTGCTCCAGTCCATGCAGGAATACCAGGTCACCGCGGGCGGCGTAACCTACAAACTGGACCTGCCGTTCCTGGTGTTCGCCACCCAGAACCCGATTGAGCAGGAAGGCACTTACCCGCTGCCCGAGGCGCAACTGGACCGGTTCATGTTCCAGATTGATGTCCACTACCCGAGCTTTGAGGAAGAGGCCCAGATCGTGCGCTCGACCACCGGGTTTGCCCTGCCCGAGCTCAAGCGCATCCTGGACCGGAAGCGCATTATCGAACTGCAGGAGTTGGTCCGGAGAGTGCCGGTGGCCGACTATGTCATTAACTACGCGGTCAAGCTGGTCAAGGCCACCCGGCCCACGGACGAGAGCGCGCCCGGCTTTGTCAAGGACTGGATGGCCTGGGGCGCCGGCCCGCGCGCCAGCCAATACCTGATCCTGGGCGGAAAGGCCCGCGCCCTCATCAACGGAAGATTCGCGGTCGGCACCGAGGATGTGAAAGCCCTGGCCCAGGCCGTGCTCAAGCACCGCATCATCATCAATTACCGGGCCGAGGCCGAGGGGGTCACTCCCGCGGACATCATCACCCGGCTGCTCGCCGAGGTGAAGGAAGAAGTCGTATGAATTTCGGAATTCGGAATTCGGATTTCGGAATTCGGGAATTGTAACCCATGCCGTGGCTAAGAAAAAAGAAAGAAGCCCTGGAGGTCATCTCGAGGGTGCGCGAGCTCGAGCTCAAGGCCCGCGAGGTCGCGGAAGGCGCCCTGATCGGACTGCACCGCTCGCGCCATCGCGGCAGTTCCATCGAGTTCTCCGAGCACAAGCCCTATACCGTGGGGGACCAGATCAGCCTGATTGACTGGAAACTGTTCGCCAAGTCCGACCGCTACTATGTGAAGCAGTTCGAGGACGAGACCCGCATCCAGGCCTACCTGGTCCTGGACGCCAGCGGCTCCATGGCCTATCCCGAAGCCGGCAAGGCCCTGAGCAAGTTCGATTACGGCCGCGTCCTCACCGCGGGACTCGCCTACCTCCTCCTCAGCCAGGGCGACGCCGTCGGCCTGGGAGTGATCAAGAACGGCGAACTGGACTGGCTCCCCAGCCGCAGCGGCGAGCGCCACTTCACCGCGCTCGCGGAATTCCTGACCGTCACCAAGCCCCAGGGCGAGACCCATTTCGCGCCGGTGCTCTTCGACCTCGCCGGCCGCTTCAAGAAGAGAAGCCTGCTCATCCTGATCAGCGACTTCTTCGACCCGGAGCTCGAGGTCGAAAAAAGCCTCAAGCTGGTCCGGCACCGCGGCAACGAGATGGCCTTTTTCCAGTTGCTCGCGCCGGAGGAAATGGAATTTCCGTTCGCGCAACTGACCTGGTTCGAGGGTCTGGAGGGGGAGGGAAAAATTTTGCTCGAGCCGACGCAACTCAAGAAAGCATACTTGAAGCTGATCTCGGGCTGGCGCGAGAAGCTGGAGCGGATCAGCCAGGAACTTGCCGCGGACTATCAGTTGTTCCGGACCGATGAAAACCCGGCCCAGATCCTTTCCGCCTATTTGCTCCGCCGCTCGCTCCTGCCCAAGAGGGTCAGGGCCAGATGAAAACCGGAATTTATCCACAGATTACACAGATGACACAGATGAAGAAATAATAATGATAAAGAAATCAAACACAAAAAAATTCTCCGTATTCTCTGTGTCCTCTGTGTCCTCTGTGTCCTCTGTGGTAAAAAACATTCTCTCATCTCATGCACCTTGCTCCCGCGTCAGCGCCACCAACCCTGACCCTGGAATTCTCTGCGTTCTCTCCGTCTCCCCGTCCTCCGTAGCCTTGGCGAAGGAGGATGCGGTGAAAAATAATTATCTTCTTGGACAGGAAGGAGAAACGGCGTGAGTTTCTTTCAGCCGGTTTTCCTGTTCGGCCTGCTCGGGATGCTGGTCCCGCTCATCATCCATCTCTGGCGCCGGCGCAAGGCCAAAATCATCCGCTTCGGCGCCATCCGGTTCCTGCTTATGAGCGAAAAGGCCACCCGCCGAAGGCGCCGCTTCTGGGAGTATCTGCTCCTCCTGGTCCGCATGGCCGCGGTCGGCGTGCTCAGCCTGGCGCTCGCCGGGCCTTACCGGATCGAGTCCGTGCCCGCGCTCAGTCTCGGGTCCGAGCAGAACGCGCTGGTGCTTATCCTCGACGACTCGCTGAGCATGCAGCGGGAAAAACTCGGCCGCCCCCTGTTCGAGCGCGCCCGCTCGAGCGCGCAATCCGTGGTCGGCCAGCTTGCCGATTACGATTACGCCGGCCTGATCCTGCCCGGGTCCGGCGAGGAACTCGCCTTGACCAAGGACAAGGAATCCTTGAAGACCCGGATCGCCAAAGCCGCTCCCGGCTGGCAAAAGGCCCGGATGCTGACCGGGCTGATCCGCGCCGAGCAGATGCTGCTCAAGTCCGAGGCGCAAGCCAAAAAAATCGTGGTCTTCACCGACCTCCAGCAAACCAGTTTCCTCGAAGAGGCCGCGCCGGAATTTTTCCCCGGCGAAATTTATTTCTATGACCTCTCCGGCGAAAACCTGGACCCCAATTATGCCCTGAGCCCGGTCGAACTCTCGCGGCTCAATTCCGCGGGCGAGCAGGCGATCAAGGTCCTGACCAAGGTCAACAACTACTCCGGCTCAGGCATAGAGGCGCGCCTCAACCTCGGCCTGGGCGGCCAGGCACTCTCCCGCGGCACGGTCCCGGTCTCGAGCTTCTCCAGCGCGGACAAGTCCTTTTTAGTCAGCCTGCGCGAGAATTTCAGCGCGGAGGGAAAAATCGAACTCGAGAACCCGGACGCGCTCGAGCTGGACAACACGAGCTATTTTCATCTCCGCGGCGGCGGCAGGGTCAAGGCCCTGATCGTGGACGGCGACTGGTCAAACGACCCGCTCAGCCGCGACAGCTATTTCCTCGAACGCGCGCTCAACCCCCGGCTCTACGCGCTCAGCCGGATTGACCCGGAGGTGGTTAGCGAAAGCTCGCTCAGCCAACTGGACTTGAGCAATTATCAGATCCTGGTCCTGGCCAACTGCCGCCTGCTCTTCCGATCTCAAGCCAACCAGCTCAAGGACTTTGTCTCCAAGGGCGGCGGACTCCTGATCGCGCTCGGCAACAACACCGACGCGGACCGCTACAACAAAATGCTCGGGGACCTGCTCCCGCGCGAGCTGCGGGAGGTGAAAATCCCTTTTGCCGGCGCCGAGGGCAAGAGCGAGCTCCAGCCCATGCGCCTGGACTCGAGCTTCGTGGGCGACCCCGGCCGGCACCCCATCCTGCTGCCCTTCGCCTCGGCCAAGGACGCGGACCCCGCGCTCGCCAGTTTCTATAAATATTATCTCTTCTACCAGGAGCTTATGCCCCGCAGCCGCGTGATCCTCCAACTCTCCGACGGCGCCCCCATCATGGTGGAAAAAAATTTCGGCTCGGGCACGGTGATCCTGCTCGCCTCGACCATCAACCAGGAATGGAACGATCTCTGCATTTATCCCAGTTTCCTCCCCATCTTCTACCAGGCCGCGCTCTACCTCGCCAAATCCCTGTTCGAACTCGGCGCCCAAGGCGCCATGGTCGGCGACCAACTCGAACTCACGCTCCCCAACGAGAAGACCTCCGTCCTGGTCCGGACCAGTCCCGCGGAGCGCGGCGCGGAATTCCGGCTGACCCCGGAGCGGGAGGGCGAAAAATCAAAGGTCACGGTTTCCCGGCTCACCCAGCCTGGGATTTATTATTTCTGGTATCTGCCCGGACCCGAGCCCCGGGACGAGAGCAACGCGGATTTCATCCTCGCCGTCAACGCCGACCCCCGCGAGTCCGACTTCCGGAAAATCGAGCTCAAGGAACTGAAAAAGCTGGCGCCGGCCGCGGGACTTTATGTCCAGACCGAGGACAAGGCGAAGACGCCGGAGGAAAAAGGTTCGAAGACCAATCTGGTCAAGAAACCGTATCATCACGGTTTTCTGCTCGCGCTGTTGATCCTGCTCGGAATCGAGATGGCCATCCTGACCAGGAGCGGATGGGAATGAAAAGAAGGGACTTTGTAAAAATTTCGGCCGCAAGTCTGTTCGGGTCCTCCCTGGGCAAATCCGCCTGGGCGCAATTCCAGGAACCCCGGACCAAGAAATACGACTTCTTCTTCGCCCAGGCGGTTTATGGAAAGAACCTGAATTGGAACCCGAGACCCTCGGTGGCCCGGTCGCTGGCCTCGATCGTCAGCTCCCGCACCAGCGTTCCGGCCAGCCCGGAGCGCGTGGAAATCAAGCTCACCGACAAGGAATTGTTTTCCTACCCGTTCCTCTACCTGAGCGGGCAGGACGCCTTTGAGCCCTTTTCCGACGAGGAAATCCAAAAGCTCCGGCGCTGGATAGACGCGGGCGGGTTCCTGCTCGCGGACGACGCCATGGGCGAGCCGGACTCGGGCTTTGACCAAAGTTTCCGGCGCGAACTCAGCCGGATTTTCCCGGGCGAGAAACTTAACGCGGTCCCCTCCGACCACACGGTTTTCCAGTCCTACTATCTGGTGGACAAGGTGGCGGGGAGAAAGGCGGCCGTGCCCAACCTCTGGGGCATTGACCGCGGGGACCTGACCGTGCTCATGTATAGCCAGAACGACCTGGCCGGCGCCATCGAGCAGGGCCCGGGCTCGAGCTTCCGCTTCAGCCCCGAGCCGGGCGGGGAAGCCCAGCGCGAGATGGCCATCCGGCTCTGGGTCAACATCGTCTTTTACGCGCTGTGCGCGAATTATAAGAAGGACCTGATCCATATCCCGTTCATTTCGGAACGAAGGAAACACCGGCCCAAATGATTTTCAAAATCCTGGAAATTCTCGGGATCGAGACGCGCGGTTATGACCGCCTGCTCATCCATTTCGCCGGGATCAATAACGCGGCTTCCATCGGGGTCTGCGCCGCCCTGGTCGCGCTCTTCGCCCTCAGCGCCTGGTTCATGGTCAAGCCGCTCGCGGGCGCCCGCCGGAAAATCCTCATCCTCGGTCTCCATTTCCTCGCGCTCATCTTCGCGCTCGCCCTGTTCCTCGAACCCTCGCTCCGCCTGGCCAAGACCCGCAAGGTCAAAAGCCCCATCGCCGTCCTCATGGACGCCTCGGAAAGCATGAAGGTGAAGACCGACTCCGGCTCGACCCGGATCGCAACCGCTTTGGACTGGCTCAAAAAAAACCGGGATTATTTCGATTCCCTCTCAAGCGATTACGAACTGCGCTTCTACCGCTTTGACGAAAAACTGAAAGCGCTCCCCTCCGCATTCCTCGAAGCGCCCGAACTCTCGGCCGAGGGCAGCCAGACGGAAATCCTGGAAGCGCTGCTCCGGCTCAAGAGTGAAACCGGCAGCGGGCCCCTTGCCGGCGTGATCATCCTGAGCGACGGCGCCGACCGGGGGGAACTGGCGCAAATCGCCACGGCGCAGGATGCCCGGCTCAAGGCCAAGGCGCTCAAGGGACTGGAAAAAGACCTTCAAGGCCTGGGCCGGATTTATCCGGCGCTGGCCGGGAGCGAGCGGGAGCTGAAGGACCTGGCCCTGACCGGGCTGACGCATGACGGTTATGGCTTTGTCAAGAACCCGTTCGTGGTGGTGGTCAAGGTCCGGGCCCTCGGCGACATCCGCGGCGAATTCCCGGTCCAGCTTTTTCAGGAAGACAAATTGATCGTGACCAAAACCGTCAACCTCGAGCCGGGAAAAGAGCAGACCCTCGAACTCGAATTCAAGCCCGACCAGGTTGGAAGGTTCCTGTTTAAAGTCGCGCTCCCGGTGCTCGAGGGCGAGGCCAGCGCCGAGAACAACTCCCGGGTGTTCCCCCTAACCATCCTGCGCGACCGCATCCGCGTCCTTTACATCGTGGGCAACCCCAGTTGGGACGAAAAATTCCTCCGCCGCACCCTGGAGAAGAATCCCGCGGTGGACCTGGTCAGCTTCTACATCCTGCGCGAACCCTACAACAATCCCAAGGTCGGCTCCGACTACGAGCTCTCGCTGATCCCGTTCCCGGTGGACAAGCTGTTCCAGGAAGAGCTGCCCAATTTTGATCTGGTCATCTTCCAGAATTTCTTCGGCATGAATTATATGCCGTCGAGCTATATCGGAAACCTCCGCAATTACATCACCGACAAGGGCGGAGCCCTGATCTATATCGGCGGACCGCGCGCGTTCCTCAAAAACCCGTTCAACGATCCGCTCGAGGAAATCCTGCCCGTGGACTTCGAGTTCTCCGGCTCGAACTACAAATTCGCCCAATTGAGCCTGCGCCTGACCGAGTCCGGACAGCAGCACCCCATCACCAACCTCGCGGGCGAGCCGCTCGAGAACCAGAATTTATGGGAGGGTGTCAAGGTGCTCGAAAATTACAACCCGGTCCTGCGCGTCAAGCCCGACGCGGTGGTGCTAGTCGCCCATAAGCAGGAAAATGTGGCGCCCCTGATCGCGGTGCGCGAGCCGGGCAAGGGCCGGGTCCTGATGGTCGCCACCGACAGCCTCTGGAAATGGAAGTTCGAGCTCGAGGGCGAGTCGGGCTCCAGCCGGTATTACCAGTTGTTCTGGGAGCGCGCGCTCCGCTGGCTCATGCGCGACCCGGAAATGAAATCGGTCAGCTTGAGCTCCTTCCGCGACCGCTTCCAGCCCGGCGAGGACTCCAGCCTCTTCTTCTCGGTTCAGGACTCGTCTTATCACCCCATCAGCGGCGCCACGGTTTCCCTCTCGACCCTGGCCGCGCCCGAGGGCTGCGCGCCCAGCTCGGTCCCGGGGGAAGAAGTTTCGCCCGGAAAATACCAGTTCAAGCTCACGCTCAACTGTCCGGGCGGATACCGGTTCGCGGCCGCGGCGCAAAAAGACGGCGCCGTGATCGGCTCCGACCAGGCCATCCTGGCCGTGGAAAAGGAGAGCAAGGAAATGGAGGATTTGTCGCTCCGGCCGGATTTGCTCGAGCTCTTGGCCTCGGCCGGGGACGGCAAGCTGCTCAAACTTCCGGACGCGCCGGACCAGCTGAAGTTTCCCAAACTCCAGCTCGAGGAGATTGTCGGCGCCAAAGATTTTCCGCTCTGGAACAGCTGGCTCAGCTTCGCTATGTTCGTCCTGCTCTTTGGGGCGCTCTGGGCCCTCCGCCGATACTTCAGCTTGAGCTAAAGCTTGGGGCGTTGGCCGCGTCACCAGGACAGGGCCAGCCGGAAAATGACGCCGACCGCGGTGGCGACGGCGAGGGTGAGTCCGATCGCGGCGAGGGTCCCTTTCCATTGGAGTTGTTTCCAGAGCGCGGCGAGGGTCGCGAGGCAGGGGACATAGAAGAGCACGAACACGGTGAAGACCACGATCTGGGTTTTGGACATGACCGCGGCAAAGTTAGTGGTGCCGAGGGCCTGGCTGAGCATGATCAGGGTGAGCTCTTTGCGGAGGACCCCGAAGATGAGGGTGGCGCCCACTTTCTCGGGCAGGCCGAGCGCGTAGACCACCAGGGGCGAGAGCGCGCGGTTGACCGCGGCGTCGAGATGCAGGTATTCCATGAAGCTCAAGACCACGCTGCCCGCGATCAATATGGGCCAGGCCACCACGACAAATTCCCGCAGCCGGAACCAGACCTTATGATACAGCGGCTTCCAGCTCGGCATCTTGTAGCTGGGCACCTCCATGATCATGCCCTCGCTCGGGTCGGGCCGGAAGCGGGTTAAAATTTTTCCCACCAGGGCGATCACGAACAGGTTTAGCCCATACATGAGCAGCGCCCAGGGCGCGCCGAGCAGGTAACCGACCAGGGCGAAAATGACGGTGGTGCGGGCCGCGCACGGGATCATGGTGGTGAGGATTCCGGTGACCATGCGGTCGCGCGGGTTTTCGAGCGTGCGCACGGCCATGACCGCGGGCACATTGCAGCCGTAACCGAGCACGAACGGGATCACGGCTTTGCCGTGCAGTCCGATCCGGTGCATGAAGGTGTCCATCAAAAACGCGGCGCGCGGGAGATACCCGACATCCTCGAGCAGGCCCAGCCCGAGCAGGAACGGCACGAGATAAGGAAGAAAAATGGCGATGCCGCCGGAAAATCCCTGGAGCAAACCGAGGGCCACGGTCCCGAGCAGGCCGGGCCCGAGGCGCTGGGCCAACTCGGCTTGGCCGCGGTTGAAGAGCATGAGCAAGGGCGTTTCAATCAGCTTGCCGGCCTCGAACACGAACGCGAACATCAGGAACAGGATGAGGACCATGAACAGATAGCCGAGGTATTTATGCATGAGCCAGAAGTCAATCCGCGAGGTGACGCTCTCGGGCCGCGCGGGCATGACCTTGGTCACTTTTTCAAAGGTGTTGAACGCGAGCGCATGGCGCTCGGAGCAGACCACTTCCGCGGGCTCGCGGTGATGCGAGTCCTTCAGGATCTGCTGGAGCTTTTCCAGGTCGGCCATTTTTCCCGGCGCCTGATTTTTCAACTGCGCGAGCGCCTCGGGCTCCCCTTCGAGCAGCTTGAGCAGGAAGAACCGGTCGGACAGCCCAGGCTGTCTCGGGACACATTCAAGTTCCCGCTTTAATTCTTCCACCACCTGCTCGACATCGCGGCTGAAGCGGAGGGCCGTGTATTTCTGCGGGTTCTTGAGGGTTTGCCAGGCCAAATCAAATAGTTGGTCGAGTCCTTCGCCCCGGCTGGCAATGGCCCCGGCCACGGGCAGGCCCAGGATTGTGGAGAGGAGGCCGAGATCAATTTCCTCGCCCTTGCGGCGCGCCTCATCGAGCATGTTCAGGCAGATCACCAGGGGCACGCCCAGTTCCATCAACTCGAGGGTCAGATCGAGACTGCGGGCGAGCATGGAGGCGTCAATGATGTTGATGACCAGGTCGGGCCGGTTGGCGGCGATCCAGTCGCGGGTGGTTTTCTCGGCCGGCTCGCACCCGGCGAGCGAATAGGTCCCGGGCAGGTCAATCAACTCGAAGATCTTGCCGCCGGAGCGGACATGGGTGGACACGAGGGACACGGTGGTGCCGGGGAAATTGCCGGCCAGGGTATGGTAGCCGGCCACCGCGTTGAAGAGCGTGCTCTTGCCGGAATTGGGCTGGCCCACGAGCGCAATCCGGGGCAGCGCGGAATCCATCGGGCTCATGGCTCAATCACCTTGGCCTTTACTTTATGGCCAGTTCCACTTCCACTTTGCCCGCGGCCTCCCGGCCGATGGCCACCGAGCTGCCCTGGACCCGGACCAGGATGGGTCCGCCCAGAATCCCGCTTTTCAAAACATATAGATGCTGGTCGGGGTGAATGCCCAGTCCCAGCAGCCGGCGCCGGAACCCGAAGCCGCCCGCCAAGTTCTTTACCGTCAATTCCTGTCCTTCATGTGCCTGCGCCAAAGTCATGGTCTCACTCCCTTTCATGGATGAACTTCCGGAAGCTGTCCAGACCAGCCTGCTTCGGGCTGGCCTTGGTGCCCAAAAATTCCTTGAGCAAAATCAATCTGCCAATGGTCTCGGCGGCCAGGGTATGCTCGGCCTTGCACGCGTCCGACTCGGCCTTGCCCTTCCCGATCCCGAGAACCGAGTTGAAAAAATCGGCCAGGGCCTGATGCCGGTTCGACACATCCCGCGCGAGTTCCCGGCCGCTCTTGGTCAGCCGGATGTAGCCATAGCGCTCCTGCTCAATCAGTCCCTTCTCCCGCAACACCCGCAAAGCGCCCACCACCGAGGCGTTGGTAACCTCCAGCCGGGCCGCGATCTCCTTCACCCGGGCCACCGAGCTCGTTTTACAGATCTCGTAGATCGCCTCCAGATAATCCTCCAAACTGGCTGATACCATCTTCTCGACCTCCGAATATTAGGATAGCCTAACTTTTTTAATTGTCAAGAGCAAAGTGAATTAAGCTAAACTTTAGGATCGGCGGAAGGGCTGATTACAGATCACCCATTACAGATTACAAAAAAACCCTTTCCGCCCTGAGCTGGGTGGACAGGAAGGGTGGGGAATTATTTATTGACGCGCTCGATATATTCGCCGGAGCGGGTGTCGATTTTAAGGACATCGCCGGCATTGATGAACAGAGGGACTTTGATCAGCTTGCCGGTTTCGAGGGTGGCGTTCTTGCTGGCGCCGGAGACGGTGTCGCCCCGGGTGGCGGGCTCGGTCTGGGCGACGGCGAGCTCGACGAAGTTGGGGATATCCACTCCGATGGGCTCGCCTTGGTAATAGAGGATGGAGACCTCGCTGTGCTCCATCATGTAATCCGGGGCTTCGCCGAGATGGTCACGGGTGACCTGGATCTGCTCGTAGTTTTTGGTGTCCATGAAATAATACTCGTCGCCCTCATAGTATAGGTATTCCATTTTTTTCTGTTCGAGGTCGGGTTCCTCGACCTTGTCGCCGGCGCGGAAGTTGTGCTCGATGACATTGCCGTTGATCAGGTTTTTGATGCGGGTCCGGACAAAGGCATTGCCCTTGCCGGGCTTGATGTGCTGGAACTCGACGATGATAAAGGGATCGCCGTTGAATTCGATTTTGAGTCCTTTGCGGAACTCATTGGTATCGTACATTTTATTTTACCTCCGAAATTTTATTCCAAAATTCGCAAGGGCCGGTTGCTCCGGCTCAGGACCCGGGCCCGATCATTTTCCACCAGGACATCGTCCTCAATCCGAACCCCGAGCTTGCCCGGCAAATAAATCCCCGGCTCCACCGTGAAGACCATTCCCGGCTCGAGCACGGTCTTGCTCCGGGAATTGATCCCCGGCTCCTCGTGCACGGCCAGGCCCAGGCCATGGCCGAGTCCGTGGCCGAAGCATTCGCCGAAGCCTTGAGCTTTGATGTAATCCCGGGCCACCCGGTCCAGGGCGCGGGCTTCAAGGCCGGGCCGGACCGCCGCGATCGCCAGCCGCGAGGCTTCGGAAACAACCGCGTAAATCGCGCGGGCCTTTTTGCCCGGCTCGCCCGCGGCCACGGTGACGGTGAGGTCCGAGTGATAGCCCTGAAAGCCGGCGCCGAAATCAATCACGACCAGTTCGCCTTTTTTGATCCGCTTATGGGATGCCGTTCCATGCGGAAGCGCTCCGCGGCCCCCGCTGGCAATGATGGTCTCGAAGGCGAACCAGCCGGAGCCGGCCTTGCGCATCCGATACTCGAGTTCCGCGGCAAAATCCAGTTCCGAAATCCCGGGCCGGAAATTTGAAAGAGCCTTTGCCAAAGCAGCCTCGGCTATGGTAACCGCTTTGGCTATTTTTTCAATCTCGTCGGGATCCTTGACCGCGCGGATTTGCGAGGGTGATTTTTTAAGCGGGATCAGGCGGGCGCCTTTCAGTTCCTGGCGGAGCGATTGATAAATCGCGCAGCTCAAGCCGGCCGGCTCGAAGCCGAGCCGTTTCACTTTCAGCCCGGCAAGGATGCGCCGGATTTGTTTGAGCTTGTTCCGGAAAATTTTGATCCGGAATCCGGCGATTTCCCGGGCGGCCTGCTCCTGGTAGCGGAAGTCGGAGAGGAACCATGAGGATTTCGGGCTGAAGATGACGGACCCTTCGGAGCCGGAGAAGCCGGTGAGGTAGTGGACATTGTCGAGGTCGGTGATGAGGATGGCGTCGAGACGCTGGTCGTGGCAGAGTTGAGCGAGGAAATCCCGGGCCCGCGGGCGGTGAACTTGAGGGGTCATGATTTTTTGAGGAATTCGGCCAGAGCTCGCAGGCCCAGGAAATAGCTTGCGGGTCCGAAGCCGGAAATCACTCCCAGGGCGAGGTCGGAGAGGAGGGACCGCTTGCGGAATTCCTCGCGCTTGGCGAGGTTGGACAGGTGGACTTCCACGAAGGGGATTTCCACCGCGGCCAGGGCGTCGCGCAGGGCGATGCTGGTGTGGGTATAGGCCGCGGGGTTGATCAGGATGCCATCGGCTTTATCGCGGGCGTTCTGGATTTTTTCGACCAGGGCGCCCTCGAAATTGGACTGGAAGAACTCAAGCTGAACCCCCAGTTCCCGGCCCAGTTTCTTGAGCTGTTTTTCAATTGCGGGCAGGCTTAAGGACCCATAGTGCTGGCGCTCGCGCTTGCCGAGCAGGTTGAGGTTGGGTCCGTTGAGCACGAGGATTTTCATGGCCGCTGGGGATTAGAGTTCAGCGCGAAGTTTGGGGAGGTTGACCCGGATGAGGTATTTGGCCTTGCCCAGGTTTCCGTCCGGGGCGAGCAGGAGGCAGATGAAGTATTCGGGGCTGATGACGCGGAGGATGATGAAGAACTGGCTGGTAAGGACGGTCACTTCGCCGACTTCGCCGGTTCCGATGCTCAAGGAGGCCTTGAGGATTTCGGCGAGGAGGTTGGAGTACTCGATTCCGAGCGGCTCCAAGTCCATGGTCACGCCTTCCTTGAGGTGCAGGCTCAGGGGAATTCCGTCGCGGCCCATAATGATCGAGGCGATGCCGCCATATACCCGTTCGACTATGTCCTTGGCTACCTCTTCAAAAATCATTTTTCCCTCTCCTTTTGGATG
This sequence comes from uncultured delta proteobacterium, assembly GCA_903897985.1. GTDB lineage: Bacteria > RBG-13-61-14 > RBG-13-61-14 > RBG-13-61-14 > DRUE01 > CAIYYW01. Next base: position 148 of record CAIUDS010000455.1, on the reverse strand, counting down.
GCCTCCAGAACCCTTTCCAGTCCGCCCAGGCTTTTCTTCCGCTCCTCATCAGCGGCGCTCTGAAAAAGCTGTCTGAACAGTGGTATGGCGCAGGAAATATCTCTGGTACTAACGTAGAGCAACCGAAACAGGGCGTAGTGTCCTGGTT
>CAIUDS010000454.1 GCA_903897985.1 uncultured delta proteobacterium | reverse complement strand
CCCGGCATCCCGGCTGTCCGGCCTTAATCCCTAAAACCCGGGGCAACTCCCGCTTCGCAACCATCTGCTCTTGTTTGCCCTTTTTAAAGGGGATGGCAAACTGGAAAACACTGCCTTTGCCAATTTGGCTCTTGACACTGAGGGATCCCCCCATGAGTTCCACAAACTTCCGGCTGATGGCCAGGCCCAGGCCGGTGCCCTCGGTCTGGCGGCCATCCATCACCTGCTTGAACGGTTTGAACAAGCCGCTCATTTCCTGCTCGGCAATGCCCATCCCGGTGTCCACCACTTCCGCATAAAAATAAAATTCTTCGCCCACATCCTGATCCGCATGCACGCGTAGCGTGACGCCCCCTTGGCCGGTGAACTTTACGGCATTGCTCAGCAAGTTTATCAAGACCTGGCGCAGTTTGTTTTCATCCCCAATCACATAGCGTGGCAACTCGATCCCATGCTCCAAAAGCAGCGCCAGCTTTTTATCCTCGGCGCGCGGCTTGAACATCAGTTCTAGTCCATCAAGGAGCGCATGGAGGTCAAAGAGGTTTGGATTCACCATCGCCCGGCCGGCCTCGATCTTGGAAATCTCGAGGATATCGTTAATCATGGAGAGCAGCTGTTCTCCGTTCCGATTGATAGTCTCGAGTCGCTGCTTCTGCGTGGGAGTAAGGCCCTGATCCCTCTGCAGCAACTGCGAGAATCCCAAGATGGCGTTCAGAGGGGTGCGAATCTCGTGGGACATGTTGGCGAGGAACACGCTTTTGGCGCGGTTGGCGGCATCCGCCTCAATCTTGGCCTGTTTCAGTTCCGCCTCGGCCAGCTTGAGCTGGGTGATGTCGCGCGCAATAACGGACGCCCCGACCACCCCCCCTTGCTCGTCTCGGATGGGAGAAATGGTAAGGGACGCTTGGAGGGTACTGCCGTCTTTTCTCCGACGGGCGGTCTCAAAGCGTTTAATGCCTTTCCCTTGCCGCAGATCGTCCAAAAGCTCGAGAAGCTCCTTCTCGCGGTCGCCCGGGATCAGGATGGCGACCGACATTCCCAGAGCCTCGCGCTCAGAGAACCCATAGAGGCTTTCCGCGCCGCGGTTCCAGCTGGTGATTATCCCGTCCATGTTCATGCCCACGATGGCATCATCCGAGGAGTCCACAATCGCGGCCAGATGCATCGCCCGCGCTTCCGCCTCTAGGCGCTCGTTAACCCTGATCTTCAGCAAAACATTCTTTTGCTCGAGCTCGAGGGTCCGCTCCTTCACCAATTCCTCGAGGTGGTCGCGGTGGCGGCGCAGTTCCTCTTCCGCGCGCGCGCGATCCGTGACATCTATGAGCGAATTCAGATGGTATCTTTTGCCCCCGGCATTAAATTCACTGGACATGACTTCCACATCCCGGATCTGGCCGTCTTTCCTGATGATTTTATAGGTCACGACCGGTTCATTGGGTATGCCCAGTATTTTGTTCCGCATCCTCTCCGTCACCAGCTTAAGGCTTTCCGGAGCAACAGTGTTCAGGATCGGAACTTTGGTTCCCTCTTCAAGACTGGAAAATCCGTAAATGGCCAACGCCGCGGAGTTAACATAATAATAGTTGTAGCTTTCATCAAGCACGACGACCCCATTCAAAGACCGTTCCGCGATCGCGCGAAAAAAATCTTCCTTAAAATCAATTTCTGCTTCTCCGGTCTGGGGTTGTCCGGACTCCTTCGTGAAAAGGCACACACAAAGGGGATCCTGATCCAGGACCATAATCTTTTCAAAATGAACCCTCACGGCCAACTCAGGGCCGGCACCGGCCGAGATCGTATAGGCATCAAACATTCCCCGCTGGCCTAGAAGGATTTTTTTGATATTTGTCAGGAAGCGGCGCCGTTGCTTTTCTTGGCGCCATAAGCGGGCATGAATCTCATCCAGGCTGACTCCTTGG
>CAIUDS010000453.1 GCA_903897985.1 uncultured delta proteobacterium | reverse complement strand
CACGTTCCGCGTTGACGCCAAGCATAACCGATCAATGTTCTATAATGGCGCTAATTTCTTGGACCTGCTGCCTTGGTATTCCTCCGAAAGATGACCGGAATCCAGGGTTTTCGCTTATGACCGGTTTGATTGCAATAACGGCTTGATAATCAATCTCTTACAACCATCCGTGAAGAATGTATCGTTTTTGCCACATTTTTTGCGATTCTAAGCAAAGATCCTTGGAAAAACCCCCATCAATATAACTAATTGATATTAAACGAAAACAGCAAAAATATTTAAAAAAAACAAACATTTTTTCCGATTTTTCTTGACAATTTGGCAGGAATGATGCATAATACCAACGGAACCTGTTGATGTTTTTGAAACTTTTGAAAATTAAATGCATCAAATAAGGGTGAGAGAACGAACCACCAATGGCCAAAGCAGTAGGTCTTTTGGCATTACCCGTTGTGGGAGGGGTAATGCGAAGAGACCAAAGGGTTGAAGGGTGGTTATTTTTATAAATGAAAACCATTAGCATAGAGGTAAATAAAATGGCGAGGATTATCAAGAGGCGGAGGCGGAAACGCAGGGTGCGGAGAGAGTGCCTGCGGTGCGGACGGGTGTTCATGAGCGAGGGAAACTTTAACCGGATTTGTCCGAGTTGCCGGGAAGTTAACGCCAATATCGCGATGAATGCGGCGGAAGTCAGCTTCGACCACGACTACTACGGGTTCACGAAATAATTCGGAATTGGGAATTCGGAACTCGGAATTAGGGGATCGCCGAATACAGATCAAACCAGGAGCGAGCGCAGAACCATCGCCGCCATTTCCGGACTGTGAACCACCGCGATACCTTCGCCGCATAGCTCTTCCAGTTCCTTTTCCAACTGCTCGTATCCCAGGAGCACGCTAATCACCGGCTTGTCCTTTGCCCGGGCGCGGAGCGTCTTTATGTCGCCGAAGAAGTCTTTCATCTTGAACCCAACCGCGAGCCAAGGCTCGATCGCGGCATACGGGATCACCGGGATCAAAACATAACCGTCCGCATTCGGGTCCGAGAAAAGGGCCTCGAGCGCCTTGGCGAAGATTCCGCTCGGGCCCACATCCAGCGGGTTTTTCACATTGATCCAGCCCGGCGCCATCGCCTTTATTTGTTCGCTGGTCGCGTCGGACCATTCCGCCAGTTCGAGCCCGGTGTGGAAAAGCGCATCCGAGAGCATGGCGCCCATCGAGCCGGAGGTGGTGAGCACGCCGATTTTTTTTCCTTTGAGCCGCGGCTGACTCGAGAAAGTCTTGGCCAGTGCGATCAGCTCGTCCAGGTTTGCCGCGCGCGCCGCGCCGCCCTGCCGGAAGGCCCCGTCGTAGATCCGGTCTTCGCCGGAGAGGCTGCCGGTATGCGAGAGCGTGGCGCGTTGTCCCAGTGGCGTCCGGCCGCTCTTCAAAACCACCACCGGCTTTTTCGCAGTGGCATTCTTGAGCGCGTCCAATAATCTCTTGCCCTCCCGGATGCCTTCCTCGTAAACCAGGATCACCCGCGTGGCCGGATCATCCGCGAAATATTCCAAGAAGTCCGACTCGTCCAAATCTATTTTGTTCCCGAGCGTGGCAACCTTGCTGATCCGGAGCCCCAGCGCCGGGATATGGTCCAATAAAATGTTCCCGAACACCCCGCTCTGGGCGATGATCGCAACCGGGCCCGGCTCGAGCGCCCGGTCCATCACCTCGGTGGTGGCGAACTTGAGCGCGGTGTTGGCCACGCCCACGCAGTTCGGACCGATCAGGCGCATGCCGAACTGGCGAGCCAGTCCCGCGATTTCATCCTGCTCCTTGCAACCCTCGGCGCCGGTCTCGGCAAAGCCCGCGCTCTCGATCACGCAGGCCTTGACGCCTTTTTGCCCGAGCTCCCGGATGGCGGCTTTGACCGCCTGCGCCGGGACCACCACCACCGCCAGATCAATCCCGTCCGGCAGTTCGGAGATGGATTTGAGCACCGGCTTGCCCTCGATCTCGCCGCCCTTGGGATTCACCAGATACGCCTTGTCCAGCCACCCGTGCCGCTTCCAAAACCTCGGAATCCCATGCCCAAACCCCGGCGTTCTCGTCACCCCGATCAGGGCGATGCGGTTCGGCTCGAAGAATTTTTGCAAAAGGGATTTCATCCGCTATGTCCGCGGTTTCCTCAACCGGCGCGCCGCGCGCCGCGCTCCGGTTATATTCCGGAAACCTTGAAGCTGCCTTTCAGGCCCAGGTCCTTGTCAGCGGACGACGGTCCGACCATGACCGAGTATTCGATCTCCTCGACCACCCAGGACTTGGACCCGACATCATAGTAGGCCAGGCTCTCGGCCTTGACCGGGAGCGAAACGGTCTTGGTCTCGCCCGGCTTGAGCGCCACGCGCGTGAACCCGCGCAGATCCTTTTTCGCTCGCTCGACCTTGCTGCCGTTGTATCCGACATAGAGTTCGACGATCTCCTCGCCGGCCATGTTGCCGGTGTTGGTCACATCCACGCTCGCAATCACCGCGCCGCTCTTGCCGACTTTTTTCTTGTCCAGTTTCAGGTTTTTGTATTGATAGGTGGTATAGCTCAGGCCGTATCCGAATGGGAAACGCGGCTCGGCGTTGTTGTGGTCGAACCAGCGGTAGCCGAGGAAATATTCCATTTTCACTTCCTTGGCCTTGATGTCAAAGGGCGGATACTGGTCCAGGGTCTTGCCGAAGGTGATCGGGAGCTTGCCCGAAAAGTTCACCTCGCCGAACAAGAGGTCCGCCAGCGCGTTGCCGCCTTCCATCCCCGGATACCAGGCCATCACGATCGCGTCCGCGTCATTCATCCAGTTCTCAATCAGCACCGCGGCGCCCGCTTCCATGATCACGATCAAGCGGCCGGTCTCGGGCGCAACGGCCTGGATCAGCTTTTCCTCGTCCGCGTGGAGGTTCAGGTTCAGCCGGTCGCCCGTGCCGTATCCGCCTTCCCGCTCATCCTTAGAGGTCATGCCGGCAACTATGATGACCGCGTCCGCGCCCTTGGCCGCGGCTTTTGCGGATTCCAGGTCCGCGCCGTTGTTATAGATCACCTTGACCTGGGGCGCAGGCACTCCTGCCTGCGACAACTTGGCTTTAATTCCGGCGAGCGGGGTGATCACATAAGACGCCGGCACATCCGAGCTGCCGTTGTCGCCGGTGTTCGGAGTGTCCGCCAGCTTGCCCAGGACGAGGATGCTCTTGAGCTTGCCCTTGTCCAGCGGCAGCGCGCCATTATCGTTCTTCAACAGCACCGCGCCTTCCTGCTCCGCCTCGCGCGCCAACTCCGCGTGTTCCTTGCCGCCGACCTTGGACTTGTCATAGCCCTTCGAGAAATCAGGAGTGATGAAGCTGAGCTTCTCGCGCAGGATGCGGGTCACCGCGGCGTCAATCACGGCCTGGGAAACCGTGCCTTCCTCCACCGCCTTCTTGAGCGGGGCGCCCAGGTGCGCGCCCGTGGGCATCTCGATGTCCATCCCGGCGTTGGCCGCGAGCAGGGTGTTGTCCGTCGCGTTCTGCCAGTCGGAAATGACAAACCCTTTGAAGCCCATTTCGTTCTTGAGGATATCGGTGATGATGTGCTGGTTCTGTCCGGCGAGGAACCCGTTGACATCGTTGTAAGAGCTCATGACCGAGGCCACGCCCGCGTCCACCGTCATCTTGAAATGGGGCAAATAAACTTCGCGCATGGTCCGCTCGTCAATCACCGCGTTGACCGAAAACCTCGAGCCCTCGATATTGTTCGCGATATAATGCTTGCTGCAGGCCATCACATGCTTCTGGGTCCCGACCACAAACGCCGAGCCCAGGGTCCCGAGCACCAGCGGGTCCTCCCCGTAGCTCTCCTGCGCCCGGCCCCAGCTCGGGTGCCGCAGGATGTTGATGCAGGGCGCGAGCAGGATATTGGCGCCCATGGCCCGCGTCTCGTAGCCCATGGCCTCGCCGATCCGTTTTTCCAGTTCCGGGTTCCAGCTCGCTCCCCGCGACATCCCGACCGGGAACGCGGTCGCGCCTTTCATGCCCACTCCGCGTGGGCCGTCTATGCACTTGAGCGCCGGGATGCCCAGGCGCTTGTTCTCCGCGGTGTCCCAGATGCCGCTCATGAAGCTGCCCCGGATGATGTTCGCCGGCTTCGCGCTGCCGTGCATCTGTTCGATCTTCTCGTCCAGCGTCATCTTCGAGACCAGGTCTTTCACCCGCGCCTCGATCTCCGAATCGCTCAAACCCGAGAGCGTGGCATAAGCCATGCCCGCCATCGCCAAAACCACAATCATTGCCAAGCCCGCCGCGGCAAAAATTCTTTTCTTCATCGGTCCTGCCTCCCTCGATAAATTTAGCTCGTCCAATTATAGCCCGAAATTTCCCGATTCTGCAAAATCGCCCGGGCAATTGCCGAAAATTCATTAACCGGCGATTGCTATTATCAATGAAATAGGATAAAAATTTAACGAGGCTAACCATGCATTCTTTTCAAAGTAAAAAGATGGAGATTCCGTTGGGCGCGGTCTGGCTGATGAATTCCATTTCGGAATACAAGGGCAAGCAGGAATTGTATGCTCGGCAGTCGCCGCAGATGCTGAAGGCGTTGGTAGAGATGGCTCTGATCGAAAGCGCGGAGTCGTCCAACCGGATCGAGGGAGTCACGGTCGAGCCGGGCCGGCTCCGGCCTCTGGTGATCGGCCACGCGCGCCCCCGGGACCGTGATGAGGAGGAGGTTGCCGGATACCGCAAGGCAATGGCGCTGATTCACAATAAACATCAAAGCCTGGAGATAGCCCCAGCGGTTATTAAGGAACTCCACCGCCTGTGCCGGGGAGAGATCGCCGATGCCGGCGCGTGGAAACAAAAGGACAACGAACTGATCCGGAGGAATCCGGACGGAACGGTGGACATTATTTTCAAACCGGTTTCCGCAGCGGATACCCCCAAGGCGATGGAACAGCTTTGCCGGCTCTACCGGCACAGCCTCGACCAAGCCAAGTATCCGCCTCTTTACGCAATCGCTTGTCTGGTCCTGGATTTCCTGTGCATTCATCCCTTCCGCGACGGCAACGGCCGGGTGTCCCGTCTGCTCACCCTGCTCGCGCTTTATCATCACGACTTTTTGGTCGGTAAATACATCAGCCTCGAGCGGATCGTGGAGCAGGGCAAGGAAACTTATTATGAAGCCTTGAACCGGAGCTCCCAAACCTGGCACCAGGCCCGCCATGACCTGAGCCCCTGGCTTCATTATTTCCTCGGAATCATCTTGTCGGCTTACAAGGAATTTGAACAGCGCGCTGCTTTTGTAAAGCCGGCCCGGGGCGCCAAGACCGAAATCCTGGAAAAGTCCATTGAGCGGCAATCCGGCGAATTCACCATCACCGAATTGACTCGAATGTTGCCGGGGATCAGCCGCCCCATGGCCAGGGTAGTTTTGGAAGCGATGCGGAAAAAGGGCTTGGTCAAATTAGTGGCAAAAGGTCGAAACGCCCGCTGGCGACGAATCTGATAATACGCCCCGTTAATGTGATAATAAATGTGATAATATGTTGTGGCGCGGCGGAGAGGGCGGGAAATTTTTTATGAGGCACGGCCTCGTTAACCGTGCACCGTTAACCGTTTACCGTCTCAGATAATCACCCTTCGCGTCAATTCGCGGATCAACTCGTCCGGATTATCCACTACGGTGAAGATGTCCAGGTCCTGCGGCTCGATTTTGCCCTGCGCCACCAGGGTGTTCTTGAAGAACTCCACCAGCGGTTTCCAGAACTTGGAGTCAAACAGGAACACCGGGAAGGGCTTGATTTTCCGGGTCTGGATCAGGGTCATGGCCTCGGTCAACTCGTCCAGGGTCCCGAACCCGCCGGGCATGATGATATAAGCCTGGGCGTATTTCACGAACATGACCTTGCGCACGAAAAAGTAGCGGAAGCTCAAGCGCACATTTGCGTAGGGGTTCGGCTTTTGCTCGAACGGCAGTTCGATGTTCATCCCGACGGAGGTCCCGCCGGCCTCCGCGGCGCCTTTGTTCGCCGCCTCCATCACCCCGCCGCCCCCGCCGGTGATCACCGCGTATCCGGCCTGGACGCAT
>CAIUDS010000452.1 GCA_903897985.1 uncultured delta proteobacterium | reverse complement strand
TGGGCGGCCGGCTCTTGCGGATCTTGCGCGCGCGCTCCGGGTCAATGCAGAGTTGGAACTGCTTTTCCCAGTCGAGCGCTTTCCGGGCCTTGCTCATTTCGAGGTCGCGCTGGAAAGCCAGGGGGTTGCCGCGGGCCAGGTCCGCGGCATGGGCCGCGATCCGGGCCGCGATTACGCCCTCATGCACCTCTTGCGCGTCGGGCAGGCCCAAGTGTTCGCTGGGAGTGACATAGCAGAGGAAATCCGCGCCGGCCTTGGCCGCGAGCGCGCCGCCGATGGCGGAGACAATGTGGTCGTATCCGGGCGCAATGTCGGTCACCAGCGGACCCAGCACATAGAAAGGCGCGTTATGGCAGAGTTTTTTCTGGAGCAAAATGTTGGCCTCGATCTCGTGGAGCGGGACATGGCCGGGGCCTTCGATCATGACTTGCACGCCATGCGACCAGGCGCGCTTAGTAAGCTCGCCCAGGATGATCAGCTCCGAGATCTGGCCGCGGTCGGTCGCGTCCGCGATCGAACCGGGCCGAAGTCCGTCGCCCAAACTGAGCACCAGTTCGAACTCGCGCGCCAGCTCGAGCAGCCGGTCAAACTGCTCAAAGAGCGGATTCTCCTTTTTATTTGCGTCCATCCATCCGGCGAGGAGCGCCCCGCCCCGGCTCACAATATCCAAAACCCTTCCCTGCCGCTTCAATTTCCCGACCGACTCCTGCGTCACCCCGCAATGGACCGTGATAAAATCAACCCCGTCTTGCGCGTGCTTCCGGATCACCGAAAACAAATCGTCCGCGGTCATGGTGACAAAAGGCCGGCCCTGCCGGGCGATCTCGATGGCGGCCTGGTAAATGGGCACGGTGCCGAGCGGGAGCCGGGTGGACTTGATGATCCGCTGCCGGATTTTGGTAATGTTGCCGCCGGTGGACAGGTCCATGATGGTGTCCGCGCCGGCGGCTTCAGCCGCTTTCAGTTTTTGCAGTTCGGTTTTCAGGTTGCAGAGATCCTCGCTGGTGCCGAGATTGGCGTTGACCTTCACCCGCAGGGTGTCCCCGATACCGGTCGGCCGTGCATGTTTCCGCACCCGGTTCTTGGCGATGACGGCTCGGCCTTGCGCGATCAGGTCCCGGACTTGTTCGGGCTCGAGGCCCTCCGCCCGCGCCACCGCCCGCATCTCCGGCGTGATTTTTCCGGCCCGGGCAAGCTCCATCATAGTCCTGGCTTTTTTCATGCAGGTCTAATCTAGCACAAAATGTTTGGAATAAAAAAAGTTCTCCCTTCCGCCCGAGGGAGGAATCCCTTTTTGCGCCCCGGCGTGAGCAAACCTTCGCTGGACTTGACAGGTTTGGGAAATTTGGTAAGATTCCCCGCGAGTAACGCGCAAATTTTTCAGGCATCCGCTATTTAAGGCTTTGAGCCGGAAAGAAGAGGCGAGATGACATTTGCGAGCCGAATTTATCTTTCTCAGCCAAAACCTTTTTTTCCTTTTTATCCGGCAAGTCCTCTGGATCTGCGTTTGCGGTGAATTGGTTTCAGAAGCCTGGAAAATTCACAAGAGGAGGAGAGGGAAATGATTAAGAGAATGGCGCAAACGGGCTGGATCCTGGTCCTGGTTATGGCCATGTGGTCATGCGGCGACGGGGCCGCGGGGTTGAACGAATCCTATTTCGACGGGCAGGACCAAAATGGTGGTCTGGTGATGATTGAAAGCAATGCCACCGGGGTCAACACCAAAATCAGCACCAAGGGTCTTCCCGCGCCGTTTACTTATTCCACCAACGCCAAATTCAGCTTCTCGTGCACGACCCCCTCGTGCACCTTCAAATGCAGTCTGGATGGCGCGGCGTATAAGTCCTGCACTTCGCCCAAGAGCTATAGCGGTCTGCTGCCCGGCGGCCGTATATTTATGGTCAAGGCCACGGCTGCGGGAAAAACCGATAAAACCCCGGCCGGCTATTCCTGGGTCATCATGCAAGATTCCTGGCAGCCAACCAGCACCACTTCCGTGAACACCTATGGTCGAACTGTGCACACCGCGGTCTGGGCCGGATACCAGATGCTGATCTGGGGGGGTAATAATGGCGGATACATGCAAGACGGCTTGATCTACGACGCGGCCACCGACGCTTGGTCCACCATGGGTGTCACCAAGCAGCCATCGGCCAGAGATTCCCATGCCGCGGTCTGGGATTGGTCGAATAGCGTAATGGTGGTCTGGGGTGGATGGAACGGCTCTGAGTTAGGATCGGGCAGTTGCTATTATCCCTCCACCAATACCTGGGGCACAATTAGTAGCACCAACGCCCCCTCCAACCGCAGGCTCCATTCCGCAGTCGATATCTCCGGCCCTGGCGTGATCTTCTGGGGCGGATGGAACGGAGCCAGCACTGTGAACACCGGCGCAATCTATAATCCATCCGACAACACCTGGACCCCGACCTCCACCGTCAACGCCCCGGAGGCCAGGCAGAGCTATTCCCTTGAAAACATGGGCACCATCGTGCTGGTCTGGGGCGGATGGAACGGCTCCGCGCGCCTGAACACCGGCGGGCGATATACCCTGTCCACCGACAGCTGGACCCCCATGATCACCACCAACGCGCCCACGGCCCGGACGGAACATTCCTCGGTTTATTGCGGGGGAAATTTCGCGGTCTGGGGCGGGAATGACGGCAGCTATGCCAATACCGGCGGCATTTATAACCCTTATGTCGATGTTTGGACCCCGATGCCGACCGCCAATGCGCCCTCGGCCCGGGGCCGGGCAGCCATCGCTTGTTACACCGAGTTTGATAAAAACATGGTGATCGTCTGGGGAGGATTTGACGGGGCCAACCGGCTGAACAGTGGCGGCAGATACCTGATCAATACGGGTGAATGGACCGACACCACCTCCATCGGGGCGCCTTCGCCCAGGGAATACGCCACCGCGGTCTTTGACGGCGGCCCTAACCAGATGATCATCTGGGGCGGATATGACGGCACCAATTATTTATATACCGGCGGCAGATATACGCCGTAAAGATTAATCCTGGCTGCCCGCGAGCGTCGCGGGGAGCCGGCGATTTCGTTAATTGTAAATGAGAGAAAAAGGAGGCAGGGAAAATGATTAAGAAAATGGTTCAAACGGTCGGGATCGCCGCCCTGGTTATGGCCATGTGGTCATGCGGCGAGGGTCAGATGGGAGCGGACGGCTCGGCTTGGAATGCGCCGGATCAAGATGGGGCTCCGATGGAAATGGCGGTCAGTGATGCCACCGGGGTGAATACCAAGATCGGCGCCAAGGGTCTTCCGGGGCTATATACCTATTCCACCAGCGCCAAATTCAGCTTCTCTTGCACGGCTTCGTCTTGCACCTACAAATGTAGTCTGGATGGCGCGGCTTATAAGTCCTGCTCCTCGCCCAAGAGTTATAAGAACCTGGTTCCCGGGGGCCATCTTTTTGTGGTGAAGGCTACGGCCGCGGGAAAAACCGATAAAACCCCGGCGTCGTTTAACTGGATGATTAACCAAGATTCCTGGGAGCTAAACCCCGCGTCCAAAGTTCCTTCGCCCAGGATCAATCACACGGCGGTCTGGAATAGCGGCAGCAGCAGCATGATTATTTGGGGAGGCTATAATGGATCCACGAAACTGAACACCGGCGCAAAGTTTAGCCCGACGACCAACACCTGGACCCCAATTTCCACCACCAATGCCCCTTCCGCAAGAGATGGCCATACCGCAGTTTGGGATTTAAATAACAGCCAGATGATTGTCTGGGGAGGAGACGACGGGTCGGTTGTGAACACGGGCGGAAAATATAACTCTTCCACCAATAGCTGGACCGCGACCACAACCACGAACGCGCCCGGGGGAAGAACATTTCATTCCGCGGTCTATGGTTATGACTATGGCATGGTCGTCTGGGGCGGATGGAACGGCTCCAGCGATGTCAACTCCGGCGCCGTCTATGCCCCTTTTACAGACGCTTGGACTCCGATGACAACCACCAACGCTCCCGAGGCCCGGCAGGGGCCATCCGCGGCCTGGGCGGGCAGCACTCATGGGTTCATGGTCTGGGGCGGTTGGAACGGGTCCGCGGCCTTGAACACCGGCGGCATATACAATCCCACCTACCATATATGGACGGCCATGAGCACGGTTAACGCCCCCTCGGCCAGGTCGGAACAGATGTCGGCTTTTATCGGCGAAAGCTGGATCATCTGGGGCGGATATGATGGCGGTAATTATTTGAATACCGGCGGAGTGTATGATGTGGAATCCGATAGCTGGAGCATCATGCCCACCTTGAATGCGCCTTCGGCCCGGAGCGGGGCCGCCACGGCGGAGGATGGATACAACTTCATAGTTTGGGGAGGATATAATGGAAGTTACCGGGTGCAAACCGGCGGAAAATACCAGTTCCGGATCGGCACCTGGACCGACACTTCCACCATTAATACGCTTTCTCCCCGCGAAGGCGCTTCCGCGGTGTGGGATAATGCCCATCAGCAGGTGCTTATCTGGGGCGGGTATGACGGGACCAATTATTTGAATAACGGCGGCAAATATACGCCATAAATGAATTAAACCAGGAACGGCGCGCGGTAAAAGCCGTGCGCCGTTCCTTTTTATTTCCGGATGGTGTTTTCCTTGCCCACGATCAGTTCCACGGCTTCGCGGTATTTCGTGAGAGCTTGGTCGGGCGAGAGTTTGCCGGTGACGATCTGTTCGGAAAGCAGTTGCAGTTGGAAGCTGATTTCGGGATAGTCGGGCAGGCCGGGCCGGGAGCGGGTGTAGGGAAGAAGCGCAAGCGCGGTTTCGGAGATGAATTTATTTTGGGACACCACTGGACTTTGGGCAAGGTCTTTTCTGGGGGGGGTAAAGGCTTGTTTCTGAAAAAGTTTTTCCAGGCCGGAAATAGAGTTTAGTCGGGCGATCACTTTCCAGGCAAGCTCGGGGTCTTTGGCGCCGGGACTGATCACGAGTCCGTTTGCGCCGGAGAGGCTGACAAATTCCGGGGCGCCAACTGCTCCTGATCCGGGCATTTTCGCCCAGCCGATTGCAGAATCGCGGTCTTTGATCCCCCAGGCTTCTCCGGGCTTGAGCACCGAAGTGTAAAACCAGGTTCCTTCCAGGTAGATCGCGATTTTGCCCTTGCTGAAGAGCTCAAAGGTTTTCTCGCGGGCCTTGGGCGAGGTCACCAACTCGGGGTTTCCAAGTTTCTTTTCTTGATAAATTTTCCGGTAAAAGTCCACGGTCTGAAGATAAGCCGGGGAGGCGGTCACCCATTTTCCGTCATTCTGGTCATAAAGCTCACCGCCGGCGCCGTAAAGAAGCAATAAAAATCCCTGCATAGTTGTCGCTTCCCCCATTTCCACCCCGGCGTTGATTTGCAAGGGGATGAGGTCGGGGAATTTTTGTTTGATCTTTTCCGAGGCGGCAATAATCTCCTCCCAGTTCCTGGGC
>CAIUDS010000451.1 GCA_903897985.1 uncultured delta proteobacterium | reverse complement strand
TCTTGTCAATCAGCTTGGGCAACTCCCGCCGGCTCTGGCCCGGCTCCAACTCGAAGTCCTCATCGCTTTCGATTTCCTCGAAATCCTCCCCCCCGCCCTCGGCCAGCTCTAAGGTGATTTCCTCCTGCTTGAACCGCTCGCCCCAGGCGATCACCTCATTGATCGAAATCGGGCAACTGATCAGCGCGGTCAGAACTTTTCTCCGGCCCTCCTCGATCCGGGACGCGATTTCAACCTCCCCCTCGCGGTCCAGCAGGTTATACGATCCCATTTCCTTGAGATACATCCGCACCGGATCCACCTCGGGATAATTGTCCTCGAAGGTGACCACCGCCTCGCGCGGCTCCTCCGGTTCCGGCTCGAACACCGCCGGAGCCACTTTTTCCTCCGGCAGTTGCGGCTCGGCGGGCGCGTCCACGATCTTGATGTCCATTTCCCCGAACCTGTTCATCAAGTCGTCAAGCTGGTCGGGGTTGACCATTTCCTCGGGCAGATGATCATTGATGTCGTTGTAGGTGAGGAAGCCCTGACGCTTGCCTTTCTTGATCATCTCGTCGAGCTCCACCAGCTTTTTCTTCCTTGGCATGCCCATCTCCTCCAAATTTTTTCGGCCCCCTAGCCTGCCCGGTTTACCGTCGGTTTGCGCTTGAGTTGGATCAGCCGGTTTTTTTCCGAGAGCAATTCCAGAACCAACTCCTGGTTTCCTTCATTCTTGGCCGCGCTCAACCGCTGATTGAGCTCCGAATCCTTTTCCGAGACCTTGCGCTTGTCCAGTTCCGCGATCGCGTCTTTCACCACTTCGAAAATCTGGTCCCCCGCATAAGGGCTGCGCTCGCTCAAGGCCCTCCCGGCCAGGCCTTCCCACCTGCTGCCGTTCAAGAGATGGAAAAAATTGACCGGGTCGCCCGCTCCCTTTTGCGCGATCTCTCCGGAGAGCGAAAGCAGATATTGCGCAAGCGCGGAATCGGAAACTTTCTCGGGGACCTTTTGCTCGAGCATAAGCCGGGCCAGCTCCGGGATCGGGTTGTTGACCAGGCAGACCAGGATCAACTCCTCGGAGCCGAGCCGGTTGAAAGCGGTTTTTTCGGGCGCCTCCTGCCGGCCGGGCTGCCGCTCCGGGATCCGCTCGCGCAGGATGGTCCGCTCCAGCCGGCTGAGGCTGATCCCGCTCAATTCGGAGAGCTTCTTCAGATACAACTCCCGCTCGAGCCCCATCGGGATCAAGGCCACCGTCTGCGTCAGTTCCCGCACTTGGGCGGCTTTCTGGGCCAGGTCCGTTCCAGCCGCGTGAATCTGCGTCTCCAGGAAATAATCCAGCAGCCGCGGCGCGCTGGCGATCAGACTTTCCAAGGCCTCGGCGCCCGCCTTTCTCACCAGGTCGTCCGGGTCATTGCCCTCCGGCATCAGCACCAGATATGGCAGCAGACCCGCGGGCAAAAAGATTGGCAAGGCCCGGAAGCTCGCTTTCCGGCCGGCCTCGTCCGCGTCAAAAATCAGGTAAATATTGCGCGAGTAGCGGCCGATCACGCGCGCCTGCGCCTCGGTGAAAGCCGTGCCCAGGCTTGCCACCGCCTCCTTGAACCCATAGAGGTCCAGGCTGATCCGGTCGAAATACCCTTCCACAATGATCGCCCGGTCCTTTTTCCGGATCGCTTCCTTGGCCAGGTCCAGCCCGTAAAGCATCTCCCCCTTCTTGTAGATCGGGGTTTCCGGGGAATTGATGTATTTGGGCAGCGAGTCGTCCATCACCCGGCCGCCGAACCCGCGCACCCGGCCCATCAGGTCGTGGATCGGAAACATCACCCGGTCGCGGAACCGGTCATAATGCCCGTCGCCGCTTTCGCGCGGGACGATCAATCCGGCCTCCAGGGCCAGCTTGCTCGAGAGTCCCCGGCCTTCCAGGTGTCGGATCAGGTTCTCCCATCCGGCCGGCGCGTAGCCCAAGCCGAGCCGCTCGAGCTCGGCGCGGGACAAACCGCGTTTCCGGAGGTATTCCAGGGCCGTGACGCCCTCGGGGGAAAACAACTGGGCCTGATAAAATTTCTGGGCAAGCTCGTTCACCCGGTAGAGTAGGTAGTGTTCATCCGGCTCCTGGTTTTTCTGACCCCGGTCGTCCCGGGGAAGTTCCACCCCGGCCCGCTTGGCCAGCTTTTCCACCGCCTCCGGAAAGCTCGCGCCTTCCATTTTCATCAAGAAAGTGAAAATGTTTCCGCTTTCCCCGCAGCCGAAGCAGTGGAAAATGCCCTTGCCTTCGTGGACCATGAACGAGGGGGTTTTTTCGCGGTGGAACGGACAAAGGGCTTTCCAGTTGGCGCCAGCCTTGCCGAGCGTGAGGTAATCCGCCACCACTTCCCGGATACTGACCCTGGCTTTGATTTCTTCAATCAGTTCCTGGGCAAAATTTCTCGACATCTGGAACCCGCTTCCGAGCTTTGTTATTTTAAAACGCCGCCTTTTCGAAGCCCGGGCTTGAAGCTCGCGCTAATGCCGCTTAAGACCCTCCGAGCTCAGAAAGCTGACTCCGCACTTCCGCGTTTACCGCCTTGCCGTCCGCTCTTCCCAGGTATTGGTCCTTGAGCGCCGCCATCACCTTGCCCATGTCCTTGATCCCGTGGGCGCCCACCTCGGCCACCGCCCGCCTCACCAGCTGCTGGAGTTCCTCCAGGCTCAAGGGGCCGGGCAGAAATTTTTCCACCACCGTCAACTCTTCGCGCTCTTTGGCGACCAGGTCGCCGCGGTTGCCTTTTTCAAAGGCCTCGATGGACTCTTGGCGCCGGCGCTTGAGCTTGCTCAGCACCTCGAGTTCCTCGGCCGCGGAAAGCCCCGAGTTTTTTCCCAGCTCCGCGTAACGGAGCGCGCCGATCAGCTCCCGGAAAGCGTTGACCGAGAATGCCTGCTGGGCCTTGATCGCGACCTTCAGCCCGTCCTCCAGTTGCCGAGAAAGCCCCATCGCCTATCCCGCGACCCGCTGCGTCTTGCGCATCCGCTTCATCATCCGCTTCTTGGCCGCCAGCGCTTTCTTCTTGCGCTTGACGCTAGGTTTCTCGTAGTGCTCGCGTTTCCTTATTTCGGAAAAGATGCCGCCCTTTTCACACTGTTTTTTGAAACGCCGGAGCACGTTTTCAAAAAACTCTCCGTCTTTTACTTTTATTACTGGCACCTAGCAACTACACCCCCTTCCAAGCCAACGGTAAATATTAGGAATCATTAAAATTGGAAGATAGCCAAAAGTTCGGGCTTGTCAAGCATTTTTTCCATATTGCCCGCTCCTTCCGGCCCTAAAATTGACAATTTTCCGCGGGTTGGCCCCGCTTCATTCCTGGGACCGGGGTTTCTTTAATAATATCAAAGGCCTGGATGATCAGAGCTTGGATTGATATGTTTCATGTGAAACATTCTCTAAAGACCGGCCCCCAAACCCGCCCCCCGCGATGAAAATCAGCCCTTTTTTCCAAGGTTTCCCGTGAAACATTCCGGCCTCAAACCCGATCCTACAAGCCCTTGCTGATTTTCCAGCCCGACCCGGTCTTCCGGAATTCCAGCTTCTCCGTGTCATGGAACTCCTTGTCATTCCCCTGATACCGGACCTTGAGCTCGTAGCCCTCGACCACATCCGCCCGGCCCGAGAACAAAGTTATCCGCGGCCGGTCCAGCCTCAGTTCGATCCGTTCATAATCCCGGAAATTGCCCTCCAGATCCGCGATCACCTTGTGGAAATCCTTGTCGTGGAAGTGGTATTCCGGGTCAACCAGCTCCGTAAACCGCCCCGGGTCTTTATCCGCCAGCGCCCGTATCCGCTGCTCCAATACCGCCGAGATCGCCTCCACCTCCCGGTCCCGGCCCGCCAAAATTTGGTAGACCATGCTCCCGGAAACGATCCGCCATCCCGAATCCGTGCGCCTTAACTCCAGTTCCTCCCGCCCCCGGTCCGACCTTGCCTTCCCGCCTTCGAGCCATTGCAGGTCGTATTCCTGGCTGACCGTGGCCCGCCCGCCCGCCGCCGATACCTTCCGCTCCTTAAACTCCAGGCTCGGAGCATACGGCCCGGCCAGCGCTTGCCCAATCGCCTCCTGCGCCGCCCCCGGCTCGAAAAAGGCATCCCGGTATCCGGACTCAAAACATCCTCGAAATTCCCGGGCCTGCTGCTTGGTTACGGAAGACGAGTATTGGTTCAAAAGCTCCGTAATTTCGCGGCTTGATTTTGACGGGCACGCACAGAACAGAATCAAAAGCAGCGCGAAAACCGGGGAAAACTTATGGACTTTCCGGAGGTTTGGTTTCTTCATTGCTCGATTTCAAGTATTTCTGGGCCGCGCCCGCGTATTTGCTCTGCGGATAGCTGCTCACCAACTCGCTATACGCCCGCGCCACATCCTCGGCCCGGCCCATCTTTTCATAGCAGGCCGCCTCCCGCCACACCGCATAGTCGGACTTGGAAGTGTTCGGATATTCCGTCCACGCCCGGTGATAGCGGAGGCTGCCCGAGAAATATTCCTTCCGCGAATAATAAAAATCCCCGATCTTGGCCTCTTTTGTCGCCAAAGCCTCTTCGCACTTCTTGAGGTAATCCCCGGCGTCCCCCTTATACGAACTCTCCGGATATATCGTCAACAACAACCGAAACGCCTGCAGCGCCGCCTCGGTCTCGTTCTGGTCCTTCAGCGGATTCTTCTTGCGCCGCTCGAAATGGCAGATGCCCAACTGATAATGCGCGTATTCCGCCCGCGCGTTTTTGGGGTGCCGGGTGAGGAAATCCTGATAAGCCTGCACCGCAATGTCATAGTCCTTGTTCTTGAAATAGGCCTCCGCGATGTAAAAATCCGCGTCCGCCAGGTGCTTGCTAAAGGGGTATTCATAGATCAGTTTCTGGAACAACTCGATGCTCCCCTGGTAGTTGGTCCGGTAATACCACCAGCGGCGATACTTCGAACCCTTGGCCTTCCCCGCCTGTTCCGGAAAGCGCTTTGCCAGCCAGGTCGGCTTCCCCTCGAACTGCGCCAGCGCCTCCTGATACAGCGCCTCCTCGGCCTCCGGCGCCTTGACCTTCCGCTTGAACAGGTCGCTTAAAGTCCCGCCTTGCTCTCCACCTTGCTCCGGGCCTTCATAAAAAGGACTGTGCGTCTGACCCCCCGCCGGCAAGGTCCAAAGCAATAACGCCGCGGAAAAAACCATTACTAATTCCCGCCCAACGCGGGACCGGAAAGATGCCAACTGGGGTTTGCTCATCATAACCGCCGACCCAAGGCCGCTTTATTCGCCCCGGCTCTTTTCATCCCGTTCCTGCTCGGTCTTGCAATCAATGCACAGCGTCGCAATCGGACGCGCCTTCAGCCGCTCCAATTCGATCGGATCCCCGCACCGTTCGCAAATCCCGAACCCCCCTTTGTCTATCCGTTTCAGGGCCTCGGTTATTTTGTCAATCAGTTTTTGTTCCCGGTCCTTTACCCGAAGGTCAAAGTGAAGGTCCGTTTCCGCGGTCGCGCGATCACTCAGGTCCGGCATGACCTCCGGTTCCTCCGAGAGCTCCTCCACCGAACCCCCCAGCTTGTTCTTCAACTCCTTCAACTGCACCAGCAGCACCTTCCGGAAATTTTCCAGATCCTTCTTATTAAGTTTCTGTGGCATTACCACGATCCCCCTTGTTTAAGAGTAATTTATGAAAATATCATATCTCCCGGATTTTTCAAGTCCAAAGTTTTTCCACCCGGCCAACGCGTCACTCTTCTAGGGGCAGCAGACACTCTTGTAGGGGCCGCAGGCATCAGTGCGGCGGGACATTCCTGTCAATGCGGCGGGACATTCCTG
>CAIUDS010000450.1 GCA_903897985.1 uncultured delta proteobacterium | reverse complement strand
TTAAATTCCGCGCTGTGCCGCTTCCGTTTCCCAGCCATGCTTTCCCCCTTTTCTGGACCCAATTTTACCCTCAAAACCTAACTTAACTACCTGTCCAGTTTTTGGGGGGAAGCTCACTGCTGGGGATGCGAATTGAGTAGTTCGCGCACTGTTACCCGCTTGCTGAGTTGCTTGAATGCGTCGAACTCTGCATCATTGAGCACAATCCAAGTGGGGCGCTCCGCTACAATCAAAAGGTGCATTCCTCTGATGAGATGATCGGTGAATTGAGTCGGCAACAACACTTGTGCGTCAAGTTCAAAATCTATACTGGGCATTATTACCTCTCGCTAAATTAGTGATTGAAATTCGCCTCGTCATGCGTCGCCGCCAGCCGACTGTTCGACGCTTTCGGTGGCCAATGATAATCTAGTGCTTGATCTGGCCGATCAGTCTTTGACAAATACGTGCTTCTCATCGCTACCTACGGGGCATTTTGTTCCGATCCCCGCCATCTGACCGCAGTACTTACAATGCGCGGGAAGCTCCATTTCCACGAAGATGTGTCGATCATCACTGTCGCTATAGACTGGGCATCTTGTACCAGGACCAGCTACCTGACCACAGTATTTGCAGACCTGAACCTTCATGACCATCCTCCTTTCTTGTGTTAATTGGTTATTTAAATATCATTAAAAACCATTTTATAAATTTTGTCAAGCGAATAATGCTCGGGTTTTCATTTTGACAGATTTCTCGCCTTGGGATTAAATAGCTCCCATGAATAAGATGACTTCACGGGGGAGAATCCAGGCGGCGATAAATCACCAAGAGCCCGATGTCCTGCCTATTGATTTCGGCGGCATGCGCTCGACCGGGATCGCCGCGATCGCTTATGCCCGGCTCAAGGAATATCTGGGGATCCGAAAGGGACACCTGCGGGTGTATGACATCTTCCAGCAACTGGCCGAGCCGGAGGAACCGATTTTGAAACGGATGGGCGGCGATGTCATCCAGCTCCACCGGCTGGCGCCGTCATTCGGCATCCCGATCACCGAATGGAAGGAGTCGAAACTCCAGGACGGCACGCCCTGCCTGGTGCCCGCGGGACTCAACCCGGTTAAAATGGAGAACGGTGACTTGGCCATCATAACCGGGAAAATCCCGGTCGCGGTGATGCCGGCCGGGAGTTATTACTACGATCAGGTCCATCACGGCTATGCCGACTGCGAAACCAAAGAAGATATTGACCGCAAACCCATCGCGGAAATTTCCGACACCGAGTTGGAGTTCCTTAAAAAAAACGCCGCGGAAATGTTCCATAAAACCGACTACGCCATCCTGGGCGCGTTCGGCGGCAACATCCTCGAAGCCGGCCAGACGGCTTTCGGGTACGAGAAATTCATGTTCCTGCTCGCGGCCGAGCCCGGCCTGGTCCACCATTATTTCGAAATCATCACCGCGGCTTACCTGCGCGACCTGAAAAAATATCTCGACGCCGTGGGCGATTACATTCAGGTCATCCAGATGGGCGACGACCTCGGCGCGCAAAACGGGCCGCTGATTTCCACCGCCATGTATCGCGAGCTGATCAAGCCCTATCACCAAGTCCAGTTCCAATTCATCCGCAAACACTCCTCGGCCGCGGTGTTCCTCCATTGCTGCGGCGGCATCCGCCAACTCATCCCCGAACTGATTGACGCCGGCGTTCAAATCCTCAACCCCGTCCAGATTTCCGCCCAAGGCATGGACCCCGCGAGCTTGAAAAAAGAATTCGGCAAAAACCTGGTGTTCTGGGGCGGCGGCGCCAACATGCAACACACCGTTCCCAACGGCACGGTTGGACAGATCAAGGATGAAACCCGGCGCCTGATCGAGACCTTCGCGCCCGGCGGCGGTTACATTTTCAACCAGGTCCACAATATCCAGGCCAATGTTCCGCCCGAAAAAATCATGGCCATTTACGACACCGCCCTGAACTATCGCCGCTCACGCACTTAAGAACAACTTCGGGCGAGCGACTTTAGTCGCGATTCCTTAAAATTCAATCGCTCAAATTTCAGCTAACGGGGATGTTGCCCAAAAGTTCATAGGCTCAACTTGTTTGATTTGGGCAGCCAGTCCTTAAGGATATAATGAAGCCAGGATGAGTTTTTCTCCGCAAACCCGGTTCAGCATGTGCTCCCTCTATCCGCGCCATGACCGCGCCCTGTGCGCGTGTTTCTCGGGCAAGGACGGCGCGGTGGTGGACGACCTGGTTGCGCTCCACTCCGAGGCGTTGCTTTGGTCCGGAGCGGGTAGCGGCGTAATCAGTCTCGCGGACCTGGAATCGGAATTGAAAGGGAAGCGGGCATGGGACCGGGAGGGAACTTGTGATCGAGAATTCCTCAGGGCTTGCCATGAGCGCGGGATCAAGGTCTTTGCCGTGGTCTTTACCGCGCAGGGATATGAAGTTGCGGTCGAGCTTAACCAGGACGAGAGCGAGATTATTTCTTTCGGCAAAATTTCTGGAAAAGGAAAACCAGGAATCTGGGGCCTGAACGAGTTCTACCAGGACCGCTATCCGAAGATTTATAAGAGCTGCCAGCTCTATCTTTCGCCGGAGCGGCGGGCCAAGATGGAACACGCGCTGGCGAGCCATAATTTTCTGGACCAAGCCGCCTGCCAAGACCTGCATGGCGACAAGAGCCTCTGCTATTGGGTCACGAGCTCGGGCCTCGAGCGCGACCTCAAATACACCAATTATTTCATGTGCAAGAACAGCCCGGTCTGGATGGAGCACCTGAAGGCCATCGTGGAGATGCAGATTGACGCGGGCTTTGACGGAATCCAGTTTGACGAGCCCGCGCTGGCAATGGAGCCTGGCGGGACCCGGGCCGGTTTCTGCCCGCATTGTCAGGAGAAGTTCCGGGGCTATATGGTCGAGCGCCACGGCGAGCAATTTCGGAACTTCGATTATGCCGGCCTGCTCCGGGAAAAGGGGGCCGGGATTCCCTCCGAGCTTGCTTATTTCCGGGGCATGCCCCATTGGCAGGACTGGAAACGGTCGCTGCTGATGGATGCAAAAAGGAATTTTTCCGAGTTGACCAGCCATGCCCGCCGATATGCAAAAGAAAACAACCGGGAAATCTCGATTTCGGCGAACTTCGCCTTCTGGATGCCGCACCATTTGGCGCTTGCCGAATATGTGGATGTGTTCAGCCTGGAGTATCACCCGGCGATTCCACCGGCCGGCACTAACCTTATTTATGCCGAGATCGGGCGCGCGCTCGATGACCAAAAGCCCGTGACCATGGTCCCGCATATCGCCTTTGCCGCGCATTTGCGCGAGCGCGCCAAAACCAAGAAGCCCGACGGCTCGCGGCCGGATGTCAATATCCTCCGCTATTTGATTGCCGAGGCGTCCTTTGCCGGCGGCGATTTTATGGTCCCGTATTCCTGCCTCGGCCTCACCGGCGACGGAGCTTATTTCCCGCCGGTTGAGGAAATTGCAGGCTATCTCAAATTTGTAAAGGTGATTCGAGAAAAATGGCGCAACGCCAAAAATATTTCCCAGGCCGCCGTAGTGCTTTCCTTCCCGAGCTATTTCTGGACCTTTGATTTTCTCAAGCTCCCAGGAGAGCATTTCCGCTCGCTCAGCGCCGTCACCCGTTCCCTGCAAAATCTCGGAATCCAATACCGCTTGGTTATCTGGGGAGATTACGAGTTTGTATCCGACCGGGGAGAGCTTTCCCCTGATGAATTGTTGATCCTGCCCAATGTAAGCCACATTACAGATGCCCAAACGGCCCGGATACAGTCGCCGGGCGTTAAAATTTTAAAGGGCGAGAATATCACGCCCCAGGATTTGCTGGAAGCCGGCTTGAAGCCGATGGTGTCGGTGAGCAATCCGGCCGGTCTGTCCCCGCTACTCCGGCTGGCGGATTCGAGCGGCAAATTGCTGATCAAGCTGCTCAACCGCAACTATCGCTATCAAGAAGATTCCTTCACCCCGGTCAGGAACGCGGAACTGGTGATTGAAAGAGATTTCAGCCATACTCCCGAGTCTTTTCGCATGTCCTTTCCGGAAGGAGAAAGCATCGAGATTCGCGCGCAGGCTTCGGGATTTCATTTTATCCTGCCCGAGTTTCAGATTTATGCCTGCTTGGAGGAAATCGAATGAGGCAGGCGCTGAGACTGCTGGCGGTGTTGATGCGCCACCCGATCCTGATGCTCCGGGCCCATTTGCGATTGATCGCTCGGGGTCTTTTCTATCTTTCTGAAAATCCGGATGTCGTTCGGGCCAGGGATTTGATGAACCCGCCGGAATCCGGCGCCCGGTTAGTGATCGAGGATCGCGGCGAACCAATCTTTTCGCTGATCCTCACCAGCAAAAAAACAGACCAGGCGATGCCTGCGCAGGAGATCCGGATTGACGCCGCAGTCTTTGACCAAATCAATTCCCGGCTGGTTGCGGAAAAAGATCGGGACGCCTTCTTTATCGCCGGCCGCGAAATTCTGGCCGCGCTTTCCAGGCGCCAGATCATCTTCTCGCCCATCCTCCCCGAAGCCGAAATGCTGGCCTCGCTGGACGGCGAGGAACTGCTCGCCAAATTCGGCCCCCGCTACGGCTTGAGCCTGACCAATCCCGTCAAATTTTACGATGTTCTCAGCGGCTTGGGGCTGGCGTTAATTTCGCCGGTGACTCGGAAGCGGATGAGAAATTGGTCTATTATGGAAGAGATCGGGAGACATAATAAAGAGGGAGGGAATTTCACATGAAGAATCAATATGTAGGGGATGTAAATGATTACCTGAAATACGGGCTGATCCGAACTTTAGTTAAGGGCAGGCACTTGAAAGCGGGCGTTTTCTGGATGCTTACCGATGATGACAAGCGCGGCGATGGAGAAAAAATAGAATATTAAAAATGGTCGGATTACGACCCCGAGCTTTTCAGAAAATTGCGTCGCATCATCAAAAGCCGCAAAAGAAATGTTGATAGAATCCGGAGATTGAAGGTATTGCCAACTGCAAAATATGCCTTTGGTCAAAACTGTTATATTCCTCAGGACAAGATCTCAAGAGAAATTTATTTCT
>CAIUDS010000449.1 GCA_903897985.1 uncultured delta proteobacterium | reverse complement strand
GTGGTCGAATTCCGCGCCATTGACTACACCAACAGCCCGCTGATCATCGCCCAGCACCATAACATAACCGCGATCAACAGCGCGCTCGAGATAGACCTCACCGGGCAGGCCAGCGCCGAGTCCCTGGGCAAGGTCTTCTTCTCCGGCATCGGGGGGCAGGCCGATTTCATGCGCGGCGCCGTGCTCGCCCCGGGCGGCAAAACCATCCTC
This sequence comes from uncultured delta proteobacterium, assembly GCA_903897985.1. Lineage (GTDB taxonomy): Bacteria > RBG-13-61-14 > RBG-13-61-14 > RBG-13-61-14 > DRUE01 > CAIYYW01. The sequence goes on along the minus strand of CAIUDS010000449.1, from coordinate 6,800 downwards.
ACCCTGGCCTCCACCGCCCAGAAAGGAGAGGTCTCCCGCATTGTGCCGTTCCTCTCGGAGGGCGCCGGCGTAACCCTCGGCCGCGCCGATGTCCACTATGTGGTCACCGAATACGGCATCGCCTATCTCCATGGCAAAAACATCCGCGAGCGGGCCATGGAACTGATCGGGATCGCGCACCCCAAGTTCCGGCCGCAACTTATCCAAGAGGCCAAGAAATTGAACTTGATCTACAAGGACCAGGCCTTTATCCCGGGCAAGAAGGGCGAATATCCGGAGGAACTGGAAACGGTGCGGACCACCAGGGCCGGGCTCGAGATCATGGTCCGGCCGAGCAAGATCAGCGACGAGCCTTTGCTCAAGGATTTCTTCTATTCCCTTTCCAGCAACAGCATGTACCGCAGGTTCATCTCGGTCCGGCGCGACATGCCCCATGAGCGGCTCCAGGACTTCGTCGCCGTGGATTACACGCGGGAGATGGTGCTGGTAGCCACGGTCAAGGAGGCGCAAAAGGAAAAAGTGATCGGGCTGGCCCAATACGGCATAGACCCGAACACCCACACCGCGGAGGCCGGGATCGTGGTGCGGGATGACTACCACCACAAGGGAATCGGCACCGAACTGATGTCATACCTGATCCTCCAGGCCAACAAGCGCGGCCTGCTCGGACTGACCGCCGAGGTCCTGATGGAAAACACCCCCATGCTCCATGTCCTGCAAAAACTCGGGTTTGAAATCGAAAAGGCCCAGGGCGATGGCATGTATCGGCTGAAACTGATGTTCGGAGCGCGTTAGGACGGATCAAACTGATGAAAAAGATTAAACTGATTAAAGGCACCTCTCTACGGAGGGGGAGGCGCCTGCTTAATCATTTTAATCAGCTTAATCAATTTAATCTGAACCGGCGGCAAACGGGATGACCCCCGAAAGGCCCGACATAAAATACCTGTTCGAGCCGAGGTCGGTCGCGATCATCGGCGCCAGCCACAGCCCGGACAAGATCGGCTACAAAATGGTCGAGAACATCGTCTCCAGCGGCTATCCCGGCCCGGTCTATCCGATCAATCCCAAGGGCGGGGAGCTCCTGGGCCGCAAGGTCTATGCCGCGCTCGCGGAGGTCAAGGACGAACCGGACCTGGTCTGTATCGTGGTCCCGGCTCGGCTGGTGATGGGGGCGGTACAGGAATGCGCTACGGCCCAGGCGAAATTCCTGGCGGTGATCTCCTCCGGCTTCTCCGAGGTGGGCAATATCGAGGAAGAGCGAAAAATGGTTTCCTTTGCCCATGAGCACGGGATGCGGGTTTTAGGCCCGAACATCTTCGGGATTTTCTCGGGGCCCGGCCGGATCAACGCCACCTTCGGCCCGAAGGACATTTCCGCCGGCAAGGTTGCCATCATCACCCAGAGCGGCGCGCTCGGCATCGCCATGATCGGCCGGACCGCGGTCGAGAAGATCGGGCTCTCGGCCATGGTCTCCGTCGGAAACAAGTCGGACCTGGACGAGTCGGACCTGCTTGAATACCTGATCCGGCACTCGGGCACCGCCATCGTCATGATGTATGTCGAGGGGATCAAGGACGGCGAACGCTTCATCCGGGTCCTCAAAGAAGCCGCCCGGAAAAAGCCGGTGGTGATCATCAAGGCCGGCCGCTCCCGCCGGGGCGCCATCGCCGCGGCCTCCCATACCGGCTCGCTCGCGGGCGCGGACAATGTCTTTGACGCGATCATGAAACAGTGCGGGGTGCTCCGGGCCGAGAACCTGGAGGACGCCTTCAGTTGGACCCGGTTCCTCGCCGACTCGCCCATGCCCTCGGGAGAAAACGCCGTGATCGTGACCAACGGCGGCGGCATCGGCGTCATGGCCACGGATGCCTGCGAAAAATTCGGGATCAACCTTTACGACGATGCGAGCGTGATGCGCGAGACCTTCGGCAAGGTCACGCCCGACTTCGGCTCGCTCAAAAACCCGGTGGACCTGACCGGCCAGGCCCGGGCCTCCCACTACACCGCCGCGCTCGAGTCCGCGCTCGCGAGCCCGAGCATTCAAGCCGTGATGTCGCTTTACTGCGAAACCGCGGTGTTCGACTCCGAGAACCTGGCGGCCATGATCGAACAAAGCGTGAAGGAATACGCGGACCGGCAAAAGCCCCTGATCTTCACCGCGTTCGGCGGCGCCAAGACCGAAGCGGCCATTGATGCGCTCCGGCAAAAAGGCGTGCCGGTCTTCTCCGATGTTTATGAAGCGGTGTCCTGCCTGGGCGCCCTCTATTCCCATTACCGCCATTGCTCGAGCCCGCCCGAGCCAATCGCCGAAATCTCTTTGGACCTGGCCCGGATGGAGCAAATCCTTCAGAAGGTTAGGCAGGACCGCCGAACTTTCCTGCTCGCGCCCGAGGCCAAGGAACTGATGGCGGTCGTGGGCATCGCCACGCCGGCCTCGCGCCTGGCCCGGAGCCTGGACGAGGCGGTGAAATTCGCGGACGAACTCAAATACCCGGTGGTGATGAAGATCGTGAGCAAGGACATCATCCATAAAAGCGATGTGGGCGGCGTGGCCCTGGACCTGCTCAATCCCGGCGAAGTCATTGACGCCTACCAGGCCATCCTGCAAAGCTGCCGCAGCCTCAAGCCCGACGCGGTGATCGCGGGGGTCGAGATTTCGGAGCAGGTCCGGCCCGGCGCCGAACTGATCATCGGCGCGCGCCGCGACAAGATTTACGGCCCGATCATCGTCTTCGGCCTGGGCGGGAAATATGTGGAGGTGTTGAAGGATGTGTCGTTCCGGGCCGCGCCCTTGAGCCGGAAAGAGGTTATGCGCATGATCGAGGAAACCCGGGCCTATTCGCTTTTGCTCGGGGTGCGGGGCGAGAAGAGAAAAGATATGGACCGGGTGGTGGAAACGGTTTTAAAACTGGGGGCCATGGTGGCGCAGTGCCCGAGCATCTCCGATCTGGAGATCAATCCCCTGGTGGTGTTTGAATACGGCCAGGGCGCCACGGCCTTGGATGTCCGGGTGCTGCTCAATCCTTGAGGAGGTGGGGTTATGGAAAAATTGGTGATCGCATCCATTCGAAAATCCGCGGGCAAGTCCAGCCTGAGCATCGGCTTGGGCAAGGCCCTGAACAAAAAGCTGGGCTACATCAAGCCCCTGGGCGACCGCCTGATCTACCACGAGAAACGGCTGTGGGATTATGACTCGTCGCTCCTCGCCCATGTCTTCGGCCTGAAAGACCCTCCCGAGGAAATCACCATCGGGTTCCACCATTCCAAGCTCCGCTATATGTATGACCGCGAGACCACCCGCAAAAAACTTTCGGAGATCGCGGCCCGGGTCTCCGCGGACAAGGACCTCCTGCTCATCGAGGCCGGACAGGACCTGACCTACGGCGCCTCGGTGTTTCTCGACGGCATCTCGCTCGCCGAACACCTGGAATGCAAAATGGTTCTGGTAATAAGCGGGGATGACGACACCATCATGGATGACATCGTGTTCCTGCAAAAACATATGGACCTCCACAAGGACCGCCTGCTCGGAATCGTCATCAACAAGGTGCACGATGTGGAAGACTTCAAGATCAGCTACCTCCCGGCCGTCAAGAACACCGGCATCCCGGTGCTCGGGCTTCTCCCCTTTTACAAGGAGCTCACTTATTTCTCCGCCCATTACCTTTCCGAGACCATGCTGGCCAAGGTCATCGCGGGCGAGGCCGGCCTGAACAAGGTGATCAAGAATACTTTCGTCGGCGCGCTCCCGGTGGACGAGGCCGTGCGCAGCCCGGCCTTCAAAAAGGAAAACAATTTGCTGATCACGAGCGGCGACCGCTCCGACCTGGTGGTGGCGGCGCTCGAGTCGGACTTCTCCGCGATCATGCTCACCAACAACATCCAGCCCCCGTCCAATATCATCAACAACGCCACCCTGCTCAACATCCCGGTCCTGCTCGTGGCCTCAGACACCTACCATGTCGCCCGCGCGATTGACACCCTCGAGTCCCTCATCACCGACACCGACTCGGCCAAAATCTCCCTGCTCGAACTCCTGACTAAAAACAACCTCGACCTTCAAAAGATCGCGTGAGGCTAATTGCGCGCAACGAGGTCATAGGCTAACGGTTAAAGGGGAACGGTGAATGTCGAACCCCAAAATGCCCGAGCCGATTCGAGCAAGTAGGTAAATAGGCGCTTACTTGCCTACTTGCTGTAATCGGGGCCGCTGACAGGGCCTGGGCGGGACGCGGGAGCGAGCGCAAGCAGAGGCAGGCGGGAAAGGCCTCCGCTCCCGGCAAGGCCGAGCCTTGATCCCGCGTCAATTGGGAGATGGGCTAGGGGATGCGATAAAGCCCCCCGGGGAACAGCCCCTTGAATTCTGAGAGTTTGGTCCGGGCCAGATATTCGCGGAACCGCTGGGTGGACTGTTCCAGAAAACCGCCGAGCAGGCACCTCCGGCCCGCGCAAACCGAATGCCCCATCAGGCAGTCGCAGGATCCGAGTTTGCCTTCCACGGCCTCATAAATGTCCAGCAGGCTGATCCGGCCGCTCGCTCGCGCCAATTGATAGCCTCCGCGCGGGCCCATCACCGAATCCACCAGGTGCTCTCTGTGCAACAGTTGCATCACCTTGGCCAACCGGTCTTCAGGGGCATGGAGCGCCTTGGACATCCTTCGAACCGATCGCCACTGGTCCTCTTTGCCGGCCAGGAACGCCATGGCGTGAAACGCCGTGCCTGCCGGTTCCGAAAGTTTTAGAATTTGTCCCATGTCGCCCTCCGCTTAGAAATAATTTAAGCAGGCCATCTTCACGTCCGGTGGTTTAATCTCGCCGCGATCCTTTCCAACGCATTCCATCCCCCAACCAATCTCGCTCCATTTCGGCCCACTTTTTATTTGCCTGTAATTCTATCGCCCCGAGACAATTGGAGCAAGTAGGCAAGTAGGCGCTTACTTGCCTACTTGCTGTTTTCGCTCGGTATGGATCGGCTTTGGGGCGGGGGCCGAGGGCACGAGGGTGAGCGGCGCGGGCCATCACTCTCGTTGCCCCAGATACCTGCCACGCCGCCCGGCAGATTGACACCCTCGAGTCCCTCATCACCGACACCGACTCGGCCAAAATCTCCCTGCTCGAACTCCTGGCCAAAAATAATCTGGACCTTTCCAAATTCGCCTAACGCTCATACGGAATTCATTGTCATCCACAGATTAGCACAGATGGACGCAGAGAATTTCTGAGATCTGAGCTTTGAGATTTGAGATTCAACGCATTGCGCTGATCTGGGCGATTGCCTTTAGGCGCGATCCGAAAAATTCTGATGCCGTTCAATTTCCCTTGCCAATTTTAGCATCAAGATAATTCAACAATGTTCGCGCCACATTTATCACTAACATTGCTTCATCTTTTTCCAGCAATTCTTCGTTTGGATGCGCAACACTTGCGTTATTTCGAATCGGATTCAAAGCGTCCATGATATTGGCGAAGGATTGAAGGACCCGTTCAATCTCTTTTGAGCGCATGCCAAAATTTTGAAAAGCAGGATGACCTTGACGGAGTATCTTGAATAGCCTTGTCATGCTGTCATCTTGGCTATACGAAATATTTTTTCTATCGCAAACTTCGCAAAGGTAGCCATGTAACATTGTATGGATTCGGTCAACTCCGCTGACGGCTCCACTTGTCGGAATCAAGGCTTCTACATCCGCAATTGCCCGTTCAACAACTGCGCTCGTAATTTTTGGTTCAGGGCTTGCAACTGGTGACGCGCCTTCCAGCCTGGCGCCAATATCGGAAAATTCATCGTAAAGTTCTTTAGTCCTTGTGCCGGGCTTAATTGGGGCATCCAGCGGGAATCTTTTCAGAACGCCCCGAACTATTTTTGCTTGTACATCGGGTGGTGAATTTTCCAAGATAGTCATAAACCTTGTTCTGATAGTGCCCTGATATTGATTGATATCTATATCGAGATTGCAATATTCCGGATAAAACTCAGCATACGCGCGGTAAGAAGTGAAATCTCCAAGATAGCCGCCAGATCCGCCAATGTACCGGTTAACAAGTCTAATTATTTCTTGGCCCGTTAAACCTGCTTTGATTTTTTCTTGCATAAGAAACGATTTCTCGCTTGACTTTTTGCGGTTAGAGCCAGACATAAGACAACCTTTTCGGCTCGAGCCCTGATCGCCACTGATCTCCTCCTTTTCCTCGCTGTTTTCCTCCCCCATTTAGGGGCTTCCAATTTACTGCTTTTTAAACTAACTGCTGGTCAAGATTATGCCGGCATTGGGAAACTTTGTCAAATGTGAAGCGCGGGCGAGATGTTCGGGCCGTCGCGACTTCCTCCTTCGCCGACCGAAAGGCCGAGCCAGAAGAGGCTTCCGGCCTTCGCTGAAGCTTCGGCGGACAAGTCGGAGGACAGGAAAGTCGCCTGCACAGAGAAGCGACTTGACTCAAAGCCAATTGGGTTGACAATAAGGGGGCAATGGGCAAAAGGGTTCCGGCAATAGTTTTGGCGCTGATGCTGTCGCTGTTCGCGGCCACGCTTTACGCGGGCTATATGAGCAACCGCCGTTCCGCGGAGGATATGAAGAAAGCCCAGGAGCTCGCGGCCTCGGGCAAGACCGACGCGGCCATCAGCGCGTACCAGGACCTGATTAAAAAATACCCGGACTCGGACCTGCTCGGGCAGGCCGAGCTCGAGCTGGGCAAGCTCTACTATCAGAAGCAATCCTACGACCAGGCCGCCAAGGCCTTCGAGCAGACGCTCAATAACCCCGGCGGCAAGGACAACCTGTTCGAGGCGAAATTATGGC
>CAIUDS010000448.1 GCA_903897985.1 uncultured delta proteobacterium | reverse complement strand
GCGCTCAAGCTCAAGCTGGGGGTGATCTTCTGGCTTTGCTGGGGCTGGTTTCTGGTTTTGGACTGGGAAACGAAAAGGTTTTTCGGGCAAGGCTTCAGTAAAAATTTACCGGACCGAATCCTCAAGAGTTGCTTCTATGCTTTTGGAATCTGTCTCCTCATCTTCCTCGTTTTCTCCTTCTTCAACATCCTGCTGCGCAGCTTCAACAACGACCTGCGATTCTTTCAGTTGCCCTGACCTCGGGATTGGGAATTCGGATTTCGGAATTCGGGAAGGCAACCAGCCACTGACCGCTGCCAACTTGTTACTTGAGCACGCGGTATTGGAGGATGACGGTGCGGACGATGAGGAAGATCATTCCGGCGAAGAGGATACCCAAGAAGATCCAGATGCCGGGCGCGATGGCTTTCATTTGGCCGATGGCAATGCGCATGATGGCCCGGTGCAGATAGAGGAACATGGTGAAGATGACCATGAAAACGAAGTCAAGCGCCTTTTGCCCTTGCCGGATCAGAGATTGCATGGCCTCGTCGCTCCCCGGTTTTTTCAGCTTGCGCTTCCAATAATCGGGATTGCGGTTGAGCACTATCGCCGCCAAATAAATCAGAGCCCCAAAAAGGGTGGCGGCCGGGAACAGGATCAGCGCCTGATTTTTCGGCGCATAGCCGTCCGCCACGCCCGCGGCATTGAAATGGATGGGCACGCGAGCGGGCAACAACTCCCGGTAATAAAGGCTCACCAGCGCGGTTGTCGCTACAAACCCAAATGCGCTCAACATCCGGTTCTTCATCTTAATGCTTATGTTTGATAGACCTGAGCCCGATTCAGGTGGGTCGTTGCTGGGGGGTTTCTTTTTCGATTTCGAGGAAGACCTTGCCGTTTTTGAAGATGCGGGCGTCGCCGGTGGATTCGGAGATGGCAATGGTAATGGCATTGGTGAGGGCGGTGATCCCGGCGGCCGCGGCGTGTCGGGAGCCGAGTCCCTGGGGGAGACTGGCGTCTTCGATGGAGGCGTTCAAGTATCTGCCGGCGGCGAGCACCACGCCGTCATCGCGGATGATGAAGGCGCCGTCGAGGGAAGCGAACTCCTTGATGGTTTCCCGCAAAGAGGGATCGAGGATATTGCGGTCCTCTTCCGGGTATCCCTGGAAGGGATTGAAGATCATCTGGCGGGAAAGCTGCATGACCCGCTCGGAGTCGCCGAGCACGAAAATGGTCCCGAGCGGTTTTCCCTCGCGGCCCTGGTGGGCGAGTTCGACGGCGATTTTAAGGAGTTCCTCGAAGACGCCGGGATGGATGGCGGTGGAAATGTTGCCGGCCTCTTTGGAGGAAAGGATTTCGTATTCTTTTCCGATTTCGATGACGACCATGGTGTCAAAGGTCTTGAAGTCCTTGATCCCGCAGACGCACACGATGCGGTCGCCCTGTTCGACCAGGCCCTTGCTGATGGCGCCCATGACCGCGAGCTTGATTTTGCCGATGCGGCTGAGCTTGATGTCGGGGATGGTGAGGACCACGGGATAGAGGGCCCGGGCCTGCTCCTCCGCGGCCTTGGCGCTTACCACCACTTTCAAGTCTTTGCGCTTTCCGAACGGCTCCGGGATCCGGTAGTCGCGCAGATCGTCCACGATCAGAAACAAGGATTTGGCGCCGGTGCCGTCGGCGATCCTGGCCGCGGCGGAGAGGACGGAGTGGTTGAATTTGATCCGCTCCTTCTCCGCGGGGTCCAGCTTCTCGCGGACCGGCGCCTTTTTGGAGGCCGTGGTCGCGGGCTTGTCCGGCGTTTTTTTGTCGGGTTTGTCCGGGGTCAACTTTTCACCTCACACCGTTTTGGGCTCTTCCGGCGCATGGGTTTGAAAATAGTTTTCGAGCGCCTGTCCGGTCTCCTTGCTCATGCCCGTGAATTTGATTCCATAAAGATACTTGCCGCGCTTTGAGTCTATTTCCGCCCGGATCACCTCGCCGCCGGATTCCGCCATGGCGTGTTCGGGCAGGATGGGCAGCCAGAGCCTCAAGCCAAGGCCGATTTCGATCTTTTGTTCGGACTCGATGGCGATCCCGCCCTGGCTGAGGTTGACGGAGAAACCGGTGAAGGTCAGGGGCGGGGCCTCGCCCTCGATCCGGAAATTGACCATCAGCCGTTTGTGCACGCGCTGGGAGATTCCGAGGAAACAGGCGGCGCGGGCCAAAACCGTTTCCGGATTGATGGGCTTGGTCAGGTAGTCGTCGCAGCCGGCTTGGAAGCAGGCGTCAATGTCCTCTTTTTTGGAGGAAGTGGAAACGATGATGATGGGAATGGTTTTGGTTTGGGCGTCGTTTTTGAGTTCGCGGCAGATCTGATCGCCTCGGAGGTCGGACATGAGGAAGTCCAGCAGGATCAGGTCCGGCTTTT
>CAIUDS010000447.1 GCA_903897985.1 uncultured delta proteobacterium | reverse complement strand
GCGCTCAAGGAAGTTATGATTGATTTGGCATGGGTGCGCGCTCATCTTCCGGAGCCGGAACTGAGAAATTTTGCTTGGATTGCCCGCGCAGATAAGGGGAAAAAAAAGTGTTAGACGGTCAGGCTCCGCCTCGTTTGGTTTCCACGGTCATTCCCGCGAAAGCGGGAATCCAGGATCCTGATAATTCTGGATTCCCGGTCAAGCCGGGAAAGACTGTCTGGTGCAGCGGAGCTATTTTTCGACAGCATTAAATGGTGGAGGGGGAAGGATTTGAACCCTCGTAGGCTATCGCCGGCAAATTTACAGTCTGCTCCCTTTGGCCACTCGGGCACCCCTCCACGGGGCGAAATCAATCTCAAATCTCAAATTTAAAATCTCAGATTAAAATTTCAAACAGCGCATCCGGAGTGTTCGACACCTGCGCCCGGTTTCCCAACTCCTGAACTGGAGCTGGTGGCAGGAATCGAACCTACGACCTGCTGATTACAAGTCAGCCGCTCTGCCGTCTGAGCTACACCAGCCCGGCGCAATGATTCTAATGGAAAAGCCTTTTTTGTCAAACCGCGCCCCGAGCGCAAGGCTTGACGCCGGGTTTTTGATCTGCGAAAATAGGCGCGGACTTGGGAAGCGGACCCAAAAAAGTTGCCATGAAAACCCAATTCACAGACCGGGCCTTGTTCACGGCCGTCCTGTTTCTTTCGCTGGCGGCCGCGGCTTTTGTGTTGGGCCTGCACCAGTTGGGGGACGACGATTTTTTGTGGCACCTCAAGACCGGGCAACTCATCCTGCAGCAGGGTGTGCCCAAGGTTGACCCCTATTCCTTCCGGACCTCGGGCAAGGAATGGATAGACGCGCAGTGGCTGTTCCAAGTGTTCATTTATTCCGGCTACCGGGTCGCGGGCTTCCGCGGTTTGAGCGTGGTCTTGGCCGGCATGACCGCGCTGCTTTGGCTGCTCCTGTTTGCGCTGGTCCGGGATGAACAAGCCCGCGGGCTGAGCTTCCTGCTCGCAATGGTGGCTTTGTGGACCATCAGCCCCCGGCTGAACCTCCGGCCGGAAATGTTCACCTATCTCCTGACCGTGGTCTTCCTGATCATCCTGGAGCAAGACCGCAAGCGCCGTTCCAAATTCATTTTCCTGTTGCCCGCGCTGCAGGCGCTCTGGGCCAACCTGGAAGGACTTTGGCCGGTCGGCCTGGTCATCATCGCCGCATATTTTGCCGAGGAAATTTTCTTCGCATCCTTCGCCAAATCCGGCCGCTTTTCGGACCCGGCATCTCCGGCGCGGCCCCAAAGGCTTCTCCTGGTTTTGATCGTCTGCGCGCTCGCGTCCGTGCTCACCCCTTATCATTTCCGCGGTTTCTTTTTCCCCATCACCCTTTTGCGCCAGATCGCCGGCGGGTCCGATTTCGCGCGCCAGGACATCGGCGAATTCTATCCGCTTTTTTCCCGCACCATCCAAGTCCCCTTCATCGCCCTGCCCTTCCTGGTCCTGGCCATCGTTTCGGGTTTGAGTTTCGTCCTCAACCGCGGCCGGGTCCGGCCTTCACAATGGCTGCTCTGGCCGCTGTTCCTTTATCTCTCCGTGAGTGCCCGGCGCAATATTCCCTTCTTCTGCATTTACAGTCTCCTGGTATTCGCGACCAATTTCGGCGAATGGCTCCGCAGCATATCCCGGCTTTTGGATTCGGCCCGGGCAAAATTCATGCTGCAAATTTTTCCCGTGGCCGCGGGTCTGGGCTTGAGCCTGTTTTTGGTGATCGCCAACATCGGCGGAAAGTTCAACGCCTGGAACAAATCGTTCCACCAATTTGGGACCGGGCTGCAGACGACCTGGTATCCGGTTGAAGCCAGTGATTTTCTGAAACGGATTGGTTGGAAGGGAAAAATTTTCAACCAGATGGGCACCGGCGGATACCTGGTCTGGGAGGGTTACCCGGATTGGAAGATTTATGCGGACGGCCGGCTGGAGCTTTACGGGGTGGACGGCATCGAAACCTCGAGGTTCGCGCTTTCGGATTATATGATCTTCTCGACCGAGGACCTGCGCTGGCAGTTTGACGCGGTCCTGCTCGACACCCGCGATAAACCGGTCCGGCGCTTGATTGATCGCCTGCTCTTAAACCCCGCCTGGGCGCCCGTGTATCATGACCGCTATTTCATGGTCTTCCTCAAAGACACCCCGGCCCAACATTCCCTGGTGGAAAAATACGGCCTCAAGATCCGGGTTGACTGGCGGTGATTGCGATACAGACACCAGTGCTGCGGGACATTCCTGTCCCGCGACCTTAAAACTCAATTAGTTGCACGCTTCGAGCTCAGAATACTCCTTCCCCGTAAAAACCGTCTTTTGTTGTTTCGAAGGGTCGCACTATTTTTTTCTTCTTGCCCCGGTGCAAACCCCGGGGTCAAGGGCTGCGCCCTTGCTGGACCAATGATGAT
>CAIUDS010000446.1 GCA_903897985.1 uncultured delta proteobacterium | reverse complement strand
GCGCTCAAGGTGCTCAAGGCGCGGCTGCTGGAGAAGGAAAAGGAAAAGCAACGGACCGAAATCGAGGGCTTGCGCCGCTCCCAGGTGGGCGGCGGAGAGCGCGCCGAGAAAATCCGCACCTATAATTTCCCCCAGAACCGCGTCACCGACCACCGCGTCAATCTCACGCTTTACAAGCTGGACCGGGTGATGGAGGGCGAGGTGGACGAATTGGTGGAGGCGCTCCGGGCCGACGAAAAATCCCAGCGGCTGGCCGGGTTTGAAAAACAGGGGCAAGACGGCCTTGATCAAAAGAAAGCCAGTATCTGAAACCGTTAAAGCGGTCCTCCCCAAAGTCCAGAAACAATTTGCCGCGGCCGGTCTGGAAAACCCCAGGCTCGAAGCCGAACTGATTTTGTCCGAGGCGCTTGATCTAACCAGGGCTGACCTGTATCTGGCCCCCGAAAGAACCGTCAGCGCGGCGCGCTTGCGCAAGATTCATGCCTGGGTCCGGGCACGCGCCCGCCGCGTTCCGCTCGCTTATATCATGGGCAAAAGCTGGTTCCGCGAAATCGAGCTTTTGGTCAATCCCTCGGTATTGGTTCCCCGGCCGGAGACCGAACTCCTGGTCGAGCAGGCCCTCGAGCTCATCACTTCCGGAAACCGGATCAAAAAAATTCTCGATCTCGGCACCGGCTCCGGCGCCATCATCCTTAGTATTGCCACCGAGCTCAGGCCGCTCCGGGACAGGCTGCGCCTGTTTGCCTCCGATCTTTCGGCGCCCGCGCTCAAACTCGCCCACAAAAACGCCCAAAGGCTGGGACTGAGAAACCGGATCAAGTTCCGGCGCGGTGATTTGTTCCGGCCTTTCCCGAAGGATAAATTCGACCTGATTATTTGTAATCCGCCTTACATTCCAGACTCGGAGTTGAAAACCCTGATGCCGGAAGTCAGCCGCCACGAGCCTCGGCTGGCGCTCAAGGGCGGGAAGGACGGGCTGGAAATAATCCGGAAAATTATGGAGCAGGCCCCGGCGCATCTTCATCTGGGCGGATGGCTGATGCTCGAAATCGGAAAGGGCCAGGCTCAAAGCCTGAAACGCATGCCCGGCCCGGAGCTCAAGCTGATCCGCCTGGCAAAGGACTACCATAAGATCGAGCGGATCGCTATTTTTCAAGCCGGCTGAGCCGGGGCTCGCGGCACGGGTTACTTTCCTCCCGCCGGCGGTTGCGGACGCGATAAACCCAGATCGGGATTTTGTTTCAATTCTTCCTTCGAACAATAGACCCCGCCCGGGGTGTATTGGTCATATTCGGGCGGGATTTTGCCCCTGGGGATTTTGCCGAACTGTCCGGGGAAATCCGGGCGAATCAAAATATTGCGCGCGATCACAAAGCCTTCCTTCAGCTTCAGTCCCACCCATTGTCCGGCCGGCACAAAGTCCGGCCTGTCCATGCCCCCGAATCCAACCACCAACCGGCTGGTGCCGTCCGGAAGCCGGGGCAAATCCACATCCGCCAGGGTCTTCTCGGTATAGACCACCAGGGGCTTGCTCCGGTCAATGTAGGCGAAGCTCACGCTCCAGTAGCGCATGTCCGACTTGGCCGGGAAGGGTTTTCCGTCATAGGTTTCGACCGGGGTGTTCACCGGTTTCCATCTCAAAACCAACAGTTCGCCGAACTTGCTCGAGACCGGCGCCGCGATATAACGGGTATCGTCATTGGGCACAAGGGTGTTGTCGCGCTGTTCGAGGTCGCTCGCGTTGTTATACCAGAGCGGCGGATTGCTCAGTCCGCCCAAAGCCTTCATCGGATCCGCCATCATTTCCTGATTGGCGCGCAGGATCGAGCCCATCACCCGGCCCATGCCCATCCTTTTAAACGCCGAGCCCGGGCAGAACGGCAAGCCTTGAGCCTTATAAAATTGGACTTCCTGCGGCTCCACCCCGCCGAACATGGCGCTCGGGTTATGGTCGCGGAAACCCAGGCCGCGGTCGGGCAGGTAGACCCGGTAGGCCAGGACGGCCATGCGGTTGGGCTTGCCCTGGTGGTCCAACCCGGCATAAAGGGTGTTCTTCGCGCGGCCGCTTTTGGGCGGCGGGTCGGAAACCACGGTGAGTTCGTATTCGCCGAGATATTTTGGGCCGCGGTCGGCGCCGGGCAGGAACGGGTTCACGCCTTGAGAGGGAACGATTTCATAATCGCGGATCGAATCAATGAGCATGAAGTCCTGGTCATAGAGGACAAAGGAAGCGTAACGGCTGTGGGGGAATTCGCCGCGCACCTTGAGCGTGACTCCGACCTTGACCGGCATCAGGGCGCCCATGTAGCTGGCGTTGAAATCGCTCATGCCCAGACCGGTGGTGGTGTCGCCCTTGGCCATTGACCAGCCGCAGCCTTTGCCGACCGGCTCGGGCGGCTGCGCGCAAGCGGCAATAAAAATGGCCAGGACCAGGATCGCCCCACCGGCCGCTTCCCTCCATACCCGATATCGTTTCAATTTTTCAGCCATGGTTTTCCCCCGGATCGTTATTTAAGACGCTCAGAGCTTGACTATTAAAGCCGACCGGATTGGGAAAGTCAAAGGGTATTTAGGGTGAAGAAGGCCGCGAAAGAATTTAAGAGTCCATTTGCCAGGGCCGGCGCAAATCCGCTTCCGTCTCCAGTCAGCCCCCTGGCCTATCCGCTCCCGCGACCAAGCCCGTCCCTCGCAGATGGACTCTCAAACCGCCAGCCGTTTCGCTTCCTCAACCAGCTTCTGTTTGTGCTCCTCGATGTACTGTTCCAGGTCTTCCTGGCTGAGGTTCGATTCGCTCAAAGTGCTTTCCAGCAACTCCTCCAGCCGATCGTCCGCCCCGCCGCGAAGCTGGGTGGAAACCTTGAGCAAGGCCGGCAGGTAACAGGGATCAAAATGGAAGTTGCTCTCCAACAGCTTGTCAATTTTGTCGGGCAATCCGGTTCACCCCCCTGTCGAGTAATTAACTAAAATTTTGCTTAAATGTAGCATAAGTTACATAACTTGTCAAGCAAAAAATCAATGGGTAGTCATTTTTTTCCCTTAAGCCCCAGATATGGGGTATTCCGGGCTTTCCAGGTCTCTACGCGCGGGTGAATCGGAGACTCTCGGTAAGCAGCCAATAATCGGTGAATGGTGCACGGTTCAAGGTCCACGGTAAGGCGGTGCAAGATATCGCATTCACCGTTTACCGTTCACCGCTTTCCGTTGACCTCTGGATACACCACTCCCGTCAAACGCCATTCGTTGTTTTCAAGAGCCGCGTCTTTTTCTTGCCCCGATCTAAACCCGGGGGTCAAGGGTTACGACCCTTGCTGGACCGGTCATGATTCTGTCGAAGCTGGGTATGGAACGTTAACAACATTCCGAATCCCATGTCGTCCAGTCGCGCTGAATCGCCCGCAATTGCGGGCACCCACGCCATTGCACTGGTGAAACCGATTAAACTGATTAAGATGATTAAGCCTCTAATCGCCTCGGCGCTGCT
>CAIUDS010000445.1 GCA_903897985.1 uncultured delta proteobacterium | reverse complement strand
CTGTTCCGCAATCCTCGCGCTGAGCGCATCCCACACCCCGCATGAGAGAAAAATTTTATGCTCCTTGATCAAGTTATGCTTCTCGCCCATTTTTTTATCCTCCGCGGCGCATTTTTCAACTATTTTTCCTTGCCGAATCGGGACAAGACCCCGGAGCCGGCCAGGATCAGCGCGAAGGCGAGGATGCGCATGGAGGCAAGGCCTTTGTCCGCGGGCAAAGCCTCGTTCAGCGCGACCATCCCGGCCACAATCGCCACCGCCTTGTTGAGCACGGCCTCCAGCGCGACCACCACCAGGGCCTTGCCATGCTGGAACCCGCTTTGCATCACGGTTACGCCGATAATATTGGCGATGACCATTACCGGTAAACAGACCCCGTACCCGATCAGGTCCTGGCCGTGGTGCAGGAACAGGAACATGGCCCGGGCGTAAATCGCGCCCAATCCCACAAACAGGCCCGCGACCATGCCCAACAGGGCGTCGGTGCGCAGGCCGCCCAGCTTTTCGCGCCGGCCCCAAACATATGCCAGCACTGACAAAACCAGGATCGCGCCGGTCACGATCAAAAAGGGAATCCACCTGGGCAGGTCTTGGGGGGCTTCTTCGCCCGCGCTCACTCCGAGCAAAACCATTCCCGCGATCATCCCGAACAGGGCTATCCACTCCACCGGCTTGATCTTTTCCTTTAAATAAAAAACGCTGAACAGGGCCAGCACCGCCAGGCCCATGCCCAGCGTGGGCTGGACCAGAGAGATGGGAGCGATCTTGGTGCTGTAGAGGTAAAGCCCCCAGCCGCCCAGCAGCCCCGAGGTGCCCAGCAGCCAGGTCCAGTTGGTGAAAAAAGCCCTGGCCACTTCGGCGCCCCGGTCCTTGCCGATTTTCGGAAGATGGGCCGCGCCCCGTTTCTGGAGCGCCAGCCCGAAATTCATAATCGAGGTGGCCACCAAAGCGATCAGCAAACCCGCCCAGACCGGCATGGTCATCTCCTTGGGTTTAATTGCAGACGCTTCCCACCATAGCCGCTAATAAAATCCGAGTCAATCGCCATGCCGTCTCGCCCGAAGGAGCCTTACCCGCGAATATTCCGGAGCCGGTCGAGCGAAAGGGCCGCGACCAGGATGCAGCCCGAGACGATTTTCTGGATGTAGATGGGGACATTGAGGAGGATGAGGCCGTTGGCGATGGTGGCGAGGAAGATGGCTCCGATCAGGACATTGAGGATTCTTCCTTTGCCGCCGGAGAGGGAGACGCCAGCGAGGATGACTGCGGTGAGGATGGGGAAGAGGAATTCCGAGCCCATGCCCGCGGTGGCGGAGCCCATGCGCGCGGTCTGCATGAGTCCGCCGAACCCGGCGAGCAGGCCGGCGATCATGTAGGAGAAAAGCCGGAGCCTGTCAATGTTGATGCCCGAGAGCCAGCTTGCGCGTTCGTTGTTTCCGAGCGCATAGGTGTGCGCGCCGAACACGGTGTAGTTGAGGATGTAGTGGGCGATGCCGTAGGCAGCGAACAGGAGCAATACCGGCACCGGGACCGGGCCGAGGTATCCGCGCGAGAGCGGGGCGAGGGTGAGGATGCCGTCGCTGGAGATGGTCTGGCCTTTGGTGAGCACGAACCCGAGCCCCTCGAGCGCATACATCATCCCGAGTGTTACCACCAGGCCGTTGATCCGGACGCGCGTGACCAGCACACCGTTGAAGAGCCCGACCATGCCGCCGAGGACGATCCCGGCGAGCACCGCGGTGAAGATGGGGAACCCGCCGGCGATGGCGGTCGCCACGATCACGCCGGAGAGTCCGAGCGTGGCCGCGAGCGAGATGTCCATGCCCGAGCCCATGAGCACGATCAAACATTCGCCGATCGCGACAATGCCGATGATCGAGACCTGCCGGAGCACGGTCATCAGGTTGGACATGGTCCGGAACGGCGGCGTGTAAATGGCCAGGAACAGGCACCAGACGATGAAAATAATTATGAACCCGTTCTCGCTCAGGAATTCGTATAGCTTGGGACGAGTGATTTTCATTTGAAAATTTCAATCCTGATTCTAGGACAGCGCTGGAAATTTGGCAAGGCTGGTTTGCGAGAGATTTGCGTAACAAACCTTTTCTGCGCAAAATGAGGGGACCGAGAAAGCAAGGAGGAGTTGAAAATGGCGAAACGGGCTGGGAAGAAAGGCAAGGAGCCGCGGAAGAAATGGGATTGGACCGAAGGCGGGGGAGAGCGGGCGATCGAGGCGACCGGCGAATTGCCGATCATGTACACCGCGCTCGGGAGCCAGCCCCGGACCGAACATCCCTTTAACCTCTATCACGACATCCTGAGCATCCCCAAAGCCTTGCGCGACACGCTCCGCACCATTCCCAAATCAATCGCCCAGGTTGCGGACCACATTGTCAAGAATAAAAAGCGCCGCATCATCGGCGCCGGGCTGGGCACTTCGCAGTTCGTCGCGATCGGCGTGGCAAGCGCGCTGGGCAACCTGGCCGGATGGGACGGCGACTCGGTGGACGGCGGCGAATTCATCACGAGCGAAAGAGACTGGGACCTCAAAAATTCCGCGTTCCTCGTTTTCTCCGGCTCGGGCCGGACCTTTGACTCGAACGCCGCGGCCAGGAAGGCCAAGGCCGGCGGCGCCTATGTAGTCGCGCTGACGAGCGTGCCCTTCTCTCCGCTCACCGAGATTGCGGACGCGACCATTGTCTGCGCCGGCGGGTTTGACACCGGCGGCTCCGACACCTTCCACTATTGCACGCGCATGGCCGCGGGGATTTTGCTCGCGCTCGAACTGGGCGAGCGGACCCGCCGCAAGCGGGACTTCCGCGACCTGCGCCGGCAGCTCTACTCGGTTTCGACCTGGCTCGATAAAAACATGAAATATCTCGATGCGCGCTGCCGGACGATCGCGAAGCGGCACAAGGACGCGCGGAGTTTCATCACCGTGGGGGCCGGGCCGAACCTGGCCACCGCGGAGGAGTTCGCGCTCAAGTTCGACGAGATGGCGAGCATCCCGGCCAAGGCCATGTGCCCGGACCGGCACATCCACGGCGCGCTGGGCCTGACCGACGAGCGGATCGTGACCGCGATTATCGCCCCGCCCGGACCCTCGATGCCCTGGCTGCAGCAGGTGGCGATCGCCACGGTCGGACTGAAGACGCCGAGCATCGGGCTGGTGTGCGAGAGCGACCGCGAGATCGCGCCGATGATGGACTATGTGGTCCGGCTGCCTGATGTTGACGAAACCATCTTCACGCTCCCGGCCACGGTGCCCGCGCAGCTGATCCCGTATTACTGCGCGGTGGAGTTGGGCGACCGCAACCCGGACTGCCAGCGCTCGAACATTCCCAAACACGCGCGGGTGTGGATGCAGTTGTTTCCCAAGGACTCTCATTGATGCGCGGTCGCGACTAAAGTCGCTCGCACGAGAAGGAATGGAAAAATGAAGAAGACAGATGTCGTGGCGCTTGGCACCCTCAACATTGACATCATCATCATCGGCGAGGCGCCGCGAAACTTCAAGGCGCTGAACCGGTGGGTGGCGCCGTCGCGGGTGGAGATCACGCCCGCGGGATCGGTCGGATACACCGCGCTTGATCTGGCCCGGCTCGGGCTTAGGGTGAGTCTCCTGAGCCATCTCGGCGATGACGCGCTCGGAAAGTTCATCAAGGCCGGCCTGGAAAGCGAAGGCGTGGACACGCGCGCGGTGACCGTGGAAAAAAACACCGCCTCCGGCATCGGCGTTTACATGCTTTTGTTCGGGAACCGCAAGCGGCCGCTCACCGGCCGGCTGGCCACGCATGGCCCCTGGCCGAAAAAACTGTCGGGCGCGCAACTGGAAAAACTCAAGTCGGCGCGGCTCCTGCACTGCGGCGGCTATCTGCACTACCCGGATCGCTGGGGCAAGCCGACCGAGGAGATTTACCGGGCGGCCAAAAAGTTCGGCCTGCTCACCTCGCTCGACCCCCAGTTCCCGTTCGGCCCGGCCAAGAAGCCGTGGCTGCGGCACTTCGGGAACCTGCTCGAATATGTGGACATCATTTTCACGGATGAGACCGAGGCGAAGGAAATCACCGGCGAGAAGACCCTGGAAAAATGCGCGGAAAAACTTCTGAACCAAGGCCCGAGACTGGCGATCATAAAACAGGGCGCCCAAGGCGCGCTCTTCTCCCTCGACAACCATGTCCTCTTCCAGCCCGCGTTCAAGGTCAAAAACCTCACCGACTCCATCGGCGCCGGAGACGCCTTTGACGCAGGTGTGATCTACGGCGTCCTCCAAGGCTGGCCGCTGAAAAGGACGGCGGCCTTCGCCTCCGCGGTCGCGGCGCACACCCTCAAGGGCATGGGCGGGACCCAGACCGCTCCCACGCTCCGGCAGGCGCTGAAATTATTGACCACAAAGTCACAACGACCGGGAAAAATTTGATGATGGGCTCATGCCCGCCGGGTTTGACGTTTTGTCGCTGAGCCAAGTTAGCGGTTTTCCTCATAAAGGGTATATAATATAGGTATCATGAAAAAACTTATATGGCTGGTGATCCTGGCGGCGATTGGGTTCGGGCTATGGAAAATCGGGGTGTATTATTACCACCAGATGGAGCAGGAGGAGGCGGCCCGACAACAGGTCATGGAGAAACAATCGTCCAGCGCGGCTGAAGGAATCGCCGATCCCGCGGCCTCGGCCCTGGAGCAAAAAGCCCGTAACCTCGAGCGCAAGACCCAGGAGTCGGAAGACCAGCAATAATCCCGCAGGCCGGTCCTCAATATTGCTCAACCTGGTTCAAGGTTGTTTAAAGCAGTCCAAGCTTGTTCAAAAAATCAATGCGGTTAAAAATTGCTTGAAGGGCCTGTGGAGGTTTTAGAAGGAGAAACCGGTTTGAATTTGGGGCCCTTCAGACCAGAGGCTTTCAGGTAAGTTATCAGATTGCTGATTTTCATGCTGAGCTTCAGGCAGCTTGCTCGCAAGCTATCGAATTCCGGCTGCTTAAGATATTGCTGGTCATGGGCGAACAGCAGATGGGACCTGACTTCGCCGCAGGAACTTTTGGCAATATAAAGAAAATGGATGAATTCGCCTTTGGCGCCCCGCTCAAAACCCTCGGCGATATTCGCCATGACCGAAACCGCAGCCCGACGAATTTGATCCCCGAGGGAATAGTCTTTTGCAAAAGGATGTCGTTTGCTGGTCCGATATACCTGGTTGGCCAGTTCCCTTGCCATTTGAAAAATCTCGAGGTCCTCAAAATGCCTCACCTTTTTTACCCGGTCCATCTTTCTCCCCAACAATTTTAAACCATTTTGAACAATCTTAAACCATCTTAAACTTTCAGTATGGCTCCTTCCGCCGCGCTGGTCACCAGCTTCTTATACATCCTCATATATCCCTGCGGAACCGGGTTCTCGCGCGGCTGAAAATTCTTGAGCCGGTCCTTGAGCTCGGCGTCCGTAAGCTTCACATTGAGCTTGCGCGCCGGGATGTCAATCTCGATCTCGTCCCCGTCCCGAAGCGCCGCGATGGGCCCGCCCAAATAAGCCTCGGGCGTGACATGACCCACGCACGGCCCGGCGCTCGCTCCCGAGAACCTTCCGTCCGTGATCAGGGCCACGCGCTTGAACCCCATCAGGTCCATGGCCATGGTGATGGCAAGCATCTCGGGCATGCCCGGGCCGCCCTTGGGGCCTTCGTTGCGGATGACCAGGACCTCGCCTTCCTGAATTTTTTTCTCGCGCAAAAAGCCCATCGCCTCCTTTTCGGTCTCCGCCACCCGGGCCTGGCCCGTGAACTTGAGCATGTCCCGCGCCACCGCGCTCTGCTTCACCACCGCGCCGCGGGGCGCGAGGTTGCCGTAGAGGATGGCGGTGCCGCCCTCGGGCCGGAAGGGCTGATCGCGCGGCGGGATCACCTTGGGGTCGGTGACATAAACACTGGGCAGGATCGCGCTCCAGGGTTGTCCCATCACGGTCAGGGCGTCCTGGTGCAGGTCCGCCTGCATCATTTTCATCGCCGCGGGCACGCCCCCGGCCATGAACAGGTCAATGATCCCGTGCGGGCCGTTCGGGCTGATCCCGCACAGGGTCGGGATTTTTTTGGTGTAATCGTTGAAGACCGAAAGCGGCAGCTCGAACCCGAGCTCGTGCGCGAGCGCGGGCAGG